>CAZJHA010000021.1:0-17253 GCA_964545755.1 uncultured Halobacteriales archaeon
CATACCACCCGTGCTCTCGAACGACGACTGGACGGCGGCTGAGATGGGCGATGTGAGCGACAAAACAGTAGTCGTTACCGGCGCGAACAGCGGGCTGGGCTACGAGGCCGCGAAGGCGTTCGCCACCCACGGCGCGAACGTCGTGCTGGCCTGCCGGAGCGTCGAGCGCGGTGTCGAAGCGGGCGAGACAATCCGGGACGAAGCTCCAGAGACGCGGCTGACGGTCCTCGAACTCGACCTCGCGGACCTCGCCTCGGTGCAGGAATTCGCCGCGAACTTCAGGGACACCCACGACGAACTCCACGTCCTCTGCAACAACGCCGGCGTGATGGCCATCCCTCGAACGGAGACCGAACAGGGCTTCGAGACGCAGTTCGGCGTCAACCATCTGGGTCACTTCGCGCTCACGGGTCTGTTGCTCGACGAACTGCGTGCGACCGACGGCGAGAGCCGCGTCGTCACCCAGTCGAGCGGTCTCCACGAGAGCGGTCGCATCGACTTCGACGACCTCCAGAGCGAGCAGTCGTATGACAAATGGGACGCCTACGGCCAGAGCAAGCTCGCGAACGTCCTCTTTGCCTACGAACTCCAGCGTCGACTCCGGGCCGGGGGCGTCGAGGACGTGGCGAGCGTCGCCTGCCACCCGGGCTATGCGGCCACGAACCTCCAGCAACGCGGTCCCGAACAGGCCGGTTCCACGCTGGGGCTGTGGGGGATGCAAGCGGCGAACGCCGTCCTCGCACAGGACGCCGCGACGGGTGCACTCCCCATGCTCTATGCTGCGACCGCCCCCGACGTCGAGGGTGGCGAGTACGTCGGCCCGGGTGGCTTTCAGCAGATGCGCGGCCATCCCGAAAAACAGCGCTCCAGCGACCGCTCGTACGACGAGACGACCGCGAAACGGCTCTGGGAGCTTTCGCAGGAGCTGACCGGGGTGCGTTACGGTCTCGATACGGTGTAAGGCTCACACCTCGACCCGCTCGCCGCGTTCGGGCGCGCTCGCGTCGAAACCCTCTCCTCGGAGGTCGGCGGCGAAGGCCGGACAGCGGTCGCCGTGGACACAGAGCACTTCGGCGTCGCGGTAGGCATCGAGAAACGACAGTAGTCCGTTGCGGTCGGCGTGTGCCGAGAAGTCATACGCCTCGACACGCGCGCTCACGGTCATCACGCGGCCGTCGATCTCCGCACGGCCGGTATCGAGTAACTCGCGGCCGGGCGTGCCTGCGACCTGATGGCCGGTCATGGTAATCAGGTTCGCCGGGTTCGCACGAACCTCCGGGATGTACGTCATCGCCGGGCCGCCCGAGAGCATCCCGCTTGTCGTGATGATTGCCGTGTTTTCGGCAGCGATGCGCTCTCGCTGGCCGTCGCCGCCGGTGACGAATCTGGCATGCCCTGCGGCGTCGTCGAGGGCATCCCCATCACGGACGAACGCGGGATGGCGACGGCACATCTCCGTCACTCCTTTCCCCATCCCGTCGACGTAGCAATCGATATCGTGGGCCGCACAGACCAGTAGCAGTTCCTGTGTGCGACCGATGGCGAAGGCCGGCACGACGACCGTCCCGCCGTTCCAGAGGGTCCGTCTGACTCCCTCGGCGAAACGCTCCTCGACGCGCTCGCGGGGGTCGTGCTCGGTGTCCGAATAGGTGCTCTCACAGACCACGACATCGGCGTCGGGCCGGGCGGTCGAGGGGGCGACGAGGCGCTGGCCGCGGTCCGGATGGCCGGTGTGGAAGTCGCCGGTGTAGCACAGTCGTGTCTCGCCGTCGTCGACGAGGACGTGTGCGCTGCCGGGGATGTGCCCGGCGTTGTACAGCGTGATCTCGTGGCCGGCAGCCGCGAACGTCTCACCGTAGCCGTGGGGTTCGGAGACCTGTGTGAGCCGTCGCAGCTCCGTCTCGGTGAACGGACAGCCGTACGTTCCGCCGTGTAGCTTCAGAGTGTCGCGGCCGAGCGTCAGTGCGAGTTCGTGAGTCGGCGGCGTCCAGTGGACCGCCGGGCGTTCGGTTCCGGACAGCAGCGCGGGCACGGCCCCGACGTGATCGAGATGGCCGTGCGAGACGACGACCGCCTCGGGAGAGATAGAGCCGACGGGGAACTGCGGCGGCGTCGCGGTCTTCATGCCGTAATCGAGCAGTAGTTCGTCGTTGACCAGCACCGCGCTCCGGCCGACCTCGCGCGCGCCGCCGAGAAACTCGACTTTCATTGCTCGCACTACTCGCCTCCGGGCTTTCGGCCCGTCGGTTCGCCGGCGCGACCCGGCTCACTCCGGGCCAAGCGGCATTCGTAGCCCGTACAGGATGCTCACGAGACCGAGCACCCGGCTCAGTTCGCCGAGTACGCCGTACACGAACGGTCCAACAACCGGCACGAGGTACGGTCCCGCGAGGAGGAGTACCGGCGTCCAGAAGACCAGGAAGAACCCGACGGCGATGAACAGCATCGGTCGCTGTCGGCTCCGTCGGTAGCCCTGAAGAGCGAGAACGCCGACGGCGAGACCGAGCACGGTCGAAGTGACCGTCAGGACGAACGCGATTCCCGACTGGAGACCCGGGCCGAGCTGGAGAGGAGTCATCGGTCACGCACCTCGTCGACGAACCGTGTGAAACGGTCCGCCATCCGGCCCCGGCGCGAGACCGACAGTTCGAGACCGTCCGGCGTGAGGTTGATGACGGCACGGTCGAACGTCGCGGTATAGACTGTGTAGTGGTGGCCCTCGGCGTCGGGTCGGCCCTCCTCCGCGACGAGATCGTGCTCTTCGAGTGTTTCCAGTCGGCGGTACACGGTTTGAGGCGAGACGTCGCATGCTTCGCTCAGTTCGTCGGCGGATAGTGGTCCGGTCGTCGTTTCGATCAGGATGGTCTGCGCGCAGTCGTCCGCGAGAAGCGAGGCAATCGCGCTGAGATCGTCACCCACGGAGTCCATTGGTGTGTTGATTCGGCGAACACTTAAACGCAGGAGGACAGTTCCAATCCCTGGAATCGTGATGGTCTCTCTTTGTGGTGTGGCGCCGTAGCGCTTCCTGTATGGTGTTCCAACGTGACACATCAACGGCCGGCACCGTGGTTGGAATCGTCATCGCCATCGTCGCCGTCGGTGGCTCCGTACTCTTCGGCTGGGAATGGAGTGCGTTCCCCTCCCAGCCAGTTCCGCTCGCCATCGGCGTCGTTGCAGCCATCGTTGCGGTGACCATCATGGTTCGACGACTGACCGCCTGACCGACGAAGCCGACCACGGTACTGAGTCAATCAGCTTCCGTCGTCTTTCAGGTCACCGACCCATCCGGGCTGGTCGACCGAGGTTGACCCGATATCGGAGAACCGGAGCGTCTCCGTGATGGTGTTCGACCCGTCGGCACTCAGCGCGTCGGTGGTGCGCTCGGTCTTCAGCGTCCGGACGACGCCCGTCTCGGGGTTGATGACGAGCGTCGAACTGAATTCGGAGACATCCTCGCCGCGGAAGAGGACCTCGGTGTCGAGGCTGCCGGTACCGTTGGCGACGTAGACCGCGAGTTCCTGCCCGTCGCGCGTGACGGTGCCCGAACGCTCGTAGTCGACCGCGCGGACGGTCTCTTCGATCTCGGTGGCGGTGAGCAGGCTCTCGGCGAGCGGCCGGCCGAGCTCGGCAACCTCGTACTGTGGCTGGTCCAGCTCGTCGAAGACCGTCTTCTCGTAGGCCGTTGCCCCCTCGGCGTAGGTGTGGCGGGTCGCCTCCTCGGTCGGCCGGGAGACCAGCCGGGCGGTGTTCGCATCGAGGTCGGCCCGTCCACTGCGGTCGTTGGTCTCGCTCTCGGCGGAACCGCCTATCGTTTCACTGTCCGTGATGGTGAAGCTCCCGGCGGACCTGAGTCCCTCGACGTGGCCGTCGGCGACGCTTTCGGCCTCGAGTGGCGGCTCCGGACCGCTCGCGGCTTCCACCGGCTCGTCGGTCGGCGTCGCTGTGGGGGTCTCTGTGGGCGTCGCGGTTCGTGTTGCCGTCGGTGTCGGGGTCGGCGTCGGCGTCGGTGTTTCGGTTGGCGTCTCGGTTGGCGTTGCTGTCGGGGTCGGTGTCTCTGTCGGTGTGGGTGTTGGCGTCGCTGTCTCCGTTGGCGTTGCCGTCGGCGTCGGCGTTGCTGTGGGGGTCTCTGTGGGTGTCGCGGTTCGTGTTGCCGTCGGTGCTGGCGTTGCGATGGCGGTCGTCACCGTCGGTGATGGTGTTCCCGCCGTCGCGGTCCCGTTTGCCGGCGTGGATTCGAGTGGGTCCTGTGAGAGCGAACTACAGCCAGCGAACACCACGAGCGCGGCGACGAAGACCACGAGAATCGTTCGACGTGTCATTGGTTATCATCTGTATCCGGAGTAAATATTAATCTGCTGGTCATGCATCGCCCGCGCTCGTCGTTCGCGTCGCTCGACCGTGGGGCTTTCAATACGCTTTTGAACGCCGACCGACTGTCTCGGATATGGCTGATTTCACGGTCGTCGTCGCCGACCCCGAGGACGGGGCGGCCTACCAGCGTGCGGTCGACGGACAGGACGCGAACCGCTTCATCGGGCGCTCCATCGGCGAGGAGGTCGACGGCGGCGCGGTCGGTCTCGACGGCTACACGGTCGAACTCACCGGTGGCTCGGATACGGCCGGGCGACCGATGCGCGAGGACATCGCCGGACCGGCGCTCAACGCCGTGTTGCTCTCGGGCGGCACGGGCTTCAATCCGACCCGTGACGGCGAGCGAAAGCGCGTCACCGTCCGCGGGCGCGAGGTCGGCGAGGACACGAGGCAGATCAACGCCACTATCACCGACCGCGGCGACCAGCCGGTCGACGAACTGCTCGACGAGAGCGACGTGGACGAAGACGACGAGTGACCGACCGGCTGCCGAGCGACCACCCGTCGGTCGAGACCGTGCGCGCGACGCTCGCCCGTCGTGGCCGCACTCGCTCGCGGCTCGAACTGCCGGCGGACGACCGTTTTCCACTCGAAACCGTGCGTCTCGTCCTCGATGGTGTTGTCTCTCATACCTCCATCGAGAGCAGTGAGGATGGGGTCGAAATCAACGGCGCATACGACAACGTCCGGCTCGCACGCGAGCGCGACGGCGAGGACCGCCTCGAAGCGTGGCGCGCCCGGTCGAAGATCGACTACGGACGGAGCGTGCTCGTCGACGTGGTCGAAGCGGGATTCCTCTATGGCGTCCGCGAACCCGGCGAGCGCGTCGTCTACGACGCCATCGAATCGCCCGACGAGGGACTGACGGCCATCGCTCGCGACCTCGACGACGGCTGATTCCCCGGGCTTTTGTCCGGCCTGGGCGTAGCCCGCCCATGAACCCCGACAGACGCGAGTTTCTCGACGGTGAGCGACCCGAAGACGTGCTCCTATTTTTCGCCGAGTCGGCCGTCTCGGACCTCGGAACGCTCGCCGAACACGGTGAGGCGGTCCCGCGTGGCGTCGCACTGGTCTTAGGAGCTGAGCGCGGCCGAAGCGCCTTCGAGGGGGCGACCGGCGTCGACCCGATGACCCTCGCGAGCGCGGCGATGGACGCCGAGGGGGAAATCGACCTCGAATCCTTCGAGGGAAACTGTCCCGAGACCGACAGCACGGACCCCGACGAGCACGCTCCCCGATTCGTCTTCGCCTTCGCCGAGGAGCGAAACGAGGACGTGGGCGGCATCTACGCCGAGGGCGACGTGATCCACGCCTACGCGGTCTGTGAGTGCGCCAGCGTCTACTCAGAACGCTGGGTCGCACGTCCGCCCTGACCCTCTATCGCGCAGTTTATATACGATGACGGCCGTGTACGGCCGTGGAAGCATCCCAGAAACAGAGCCAACTCGAAGCGGAGATAGCACCCATCGACCTGCGGTTTTCGAGCGACGAACTCGCCGCCGAACGCGAGCGCATCACGTCGTTCATCCAGACGCAGGTCGACCAGTTCGACGCCGAAGGCGTCGTCCTCGGTCTCTCGGGCGGCGTCGACAGCACGACGGTCGCCAACCTCGCCGTCGAGGCGCTCGGCCGTGAGGCCGTTCACGGGGTCGTTCTTCCTCGCGAGGTCAACACCGACGAGAACATGAGCGATGCCGAGCGCGTCGCTGCCGACCTCGGCATCGAGTACGACGTCATCGATATCGACGACATCGTCGAGGAGTTCCTCGCCATCGAGGCGGGAGATGCGGGCGAGGCCGAGGGCTGGGAGAACCGCTACATCGGCAACACGAGCGCGCGCGTTCGCATGACCGTCAACTACCTCATCGCCAACAAGGAGAACAAGCTGGTGCTCGGGACCGGCAACCGCGTCGAGCTCGCGCTCGGCTACGTCACGAAATACGGCGACGGCGGCGTCGACTGCAATCCCATCGGTGACTGCTACAAACAGCAGGTCCGCCAGCTCGCCGCCGACCTCGGCGTCGACGAGGAACTCGTCCAGAAGACGCCCACTGGGGGGATGATCGACTACGAGACCGACGAGGAGGAGATCGGCGTCGAGTACGACACTATCGATGCTATCATCGCCCTCGCCGTCGACGGCGACGTGCCGACCACCGCGACCGCCGAGATCGCCGAGACGACGCCCGAAACCGTCGAGCACATCCGGGAACTGTACCGTGAGAACGAACACAAACGGACCGCACCGCCGACGCCGACCGACGCCTGACGCTCCACGTCACGAGAGACGGATCTTTCAGGTCGAAAGCCGAGCTATTGCTCCTTCTCGCTCTCGGACAGCCGGCCGAACGCTTCGAGAATCACCTGTTTGGTCACCGCACCGCGGGTCGTCCAGTGGTGGGCGTAGTCCAGCATGTCGTCGTAGATGTCGGGTTTGCAGCCGGCAGCCTTCGGGTGGCCGCCCCCATTCACTTGCCCGGCGACCTCGTGGCAGCGCTCGAAGTCCTCGGAGCCGCGAATCGAGGCGCTTCCCGATGGCTTGACCACGACGGCGGCGTCGGCTCCCGCCTCGCGGAGGGCCTCACAGACCTCGTTCTGCGAACAGCGTCCGTAGGTGACGCCGACGGTCCACGGATCGATCGTCTCGAATTCAGCCCGTTCGACTGCCCGCTCGATGAGCGCCTCCTTCTCGACGCGCTGCTCGTCGAGATACTCCTCGACCTCAGTCGGGAGGTCCACGCCGTGCTCGGCGATGACTTCGACGTACTCCTCGGGGTCGGCCCAGTAGGCGAAGTCCGCGAGGTCGTCACTACGGGAGTCTTCGCGCAGCCAGAGGTCGTGGTCGCGGGTCACGGCCGCGAGCTCGGCCCACTCGGGGTCGAATTCGTACTCAAGCGCCGCCAGCGTCACGTCAGCCGAGCACTCCTCGTCGGAATCGCCGACGACGAGGCGCGCACCGCCCTCGCGCACCTTCTCCATGTCGGCCTCGTCCCACTGGTGGTGGTCGAACCACTCCACACTGTCGGCACGCTCGGCGAGGCGCTCGAACTGGCCGGCGATGTAGTGGAAATCGTCAGGGACGAGGTCACAGACGAATACCCGTGCGTCGGATTCGAGGTGGTCGGCAACCCGGTCGATGGCATCGCTCAACTCGTGTGGACCGGCCGGCACGAGCGCAGTAGTGCCAAACGCCTCGCGGACCAGTGCCACGCAGGCCAGCCCGTCGGCGTCGGGGTCGGCGATGACCACCCGTTCGGCACCGGCGACGGCATCGCGGGTCTCGCGGTCGGCTCGCTCGGCGTCGAACGAGTCCGGATGGAAGAACCCCGCTCCCGGCAGCAGCGACTTCCGGGCCAGCGGCAGCTCCTCGTCGTCGATGAGTCGGTCGTTCATGCCCTTCCAATGCTACCGCCGCCGAAGTACTCCCCGATTCACGTTGCCGTTTCGAGCTGGCGGACGGTGAGCACCGGCACCGGCGAATCCCTGACGAGCGCCTCGGCGACGCTGCCGAGGACGAAGCGGTACTCGCCGTGTCGCCCGCGCGTGCCCGTCGCCACGAGGTCGGCGCCGTGGTCGGCGGCGTAGCGCCGGATTTCCTCGGCGGGATGGCCTTCACGGACGGCGGTCGTCACGCTCCCGTCGGCGTCGCGGACGCTTGCGAGGGCCGCCTCGCCGCTGTCTTCGAGCGATTCTCGAAGGCGCTCGCGGACGTCTTCGGGTGCGGCGGCGACGTCGCCCTCCTCGACGACGTAGAGCGCGTGGACGCCGGCGTCGAAACGATTGGCGAGGTCGAGCGCGACCGTGACTGCCCGTCCCGCGCTCTGTGAGCCGTCGGTTGCGATGACCACGGTCTCGAACATACTCCCGATTTCGCTTCCCATGTGATAAAGCTCGCGTGCTGCTCTCGGTGGGTTTTTGCGTGCCGGCTGTGATGGACCTCCATGACGTTCGCGGTCGAGACCGTCCTCGCCCCGGTCGACGGTAGCGACGCATCCATGCGCGCCGTCGAATACGCCCTCGCCATCGCCGAACGCTACGACGCCGGCGTCCACGCGCTCTACGTCGTCGACGAGGAGCGCGCCCGTGAAGCCGCCTTCGGCGACAGCGACGAGGAGATCGCCGCCGCCAGCGAGTCCTTCATCGGTGAGGCGCGCACGCTCGCGCCCGAATCCGTTCCGCTCACCCACTCTTCGGCCTACGGGTTCTCGCCGACGATGAAGACCCGCCATCCGGGTAGCGTGGTGCTCGACGCCGCCGAGGACGTCGCGGTCGACTTCATCGTCGTCCCGCGCGAGCCGGTCTCGGGCAAGCCCGACGAACCGCTCGGGCGCGCCGCCGAGTACGTCCTCCAGTACGCCACCCAACCCGTGCTCTCGGTCTGAGTCAGGCTGCCCGGTCGTGTGCGGGTCGGCTTTCGCTGTGTTCGGCCCGGATATGCCGCTTCAGTGCATCGCGCCTGTCCGAGTCGATTTCGATGACCGCCTCACAGAACGGACAGCGTTGGTACGGCGACATGTGTCCGGTAGGGGGCCGACGACCCTAACGCTGCGGCATGCGGTTGCATGTCTCGGGTATAAGTTACAGTCGCAGCGACATCTCCATCTCGAAGCTTTCGGTGTCGCAGGTCTCGAAGCCGAACTTCCGGTAGAGGGCGATTGCGGCCCCGTTCCAGCGCTCGACGGTGAGCCAGACGTGCTCTGCACCCTCGGCTCTGGCGTGGCCCAACAACCCTTCGAGCAGCCGCGAGCCGATGCCGGCCTGCTGGTGGGTGTCGAGGACGAAGATGGCGAGTTCGTGGGCGTCGTCGCCGTCGGGGACGAGCGTCGCGTGGCCGACACACTTCTCGCCGTGGGTGGCGACGACGTTGTGACTGCCCTCCAGGATGGTGTCGAGCCACTCCTCGATTGCGCCGCGTTCGGCCGGCGGGATGCCCTGAGCGCGGTCTGTGGGGTCGAAGGAGACGTACATCTCGACCAGCGCCGCGCGGTCGTCGTCGGTGTACACACCGATCTCGATGTCGCGGTCGTGGGCATCGGTGAACGCGATTGGCGGACGCTCGAATTCGCCGGCGCGCTCGTCGGGATAGGGACGACTCATCGGGCGAGCGTCACCGACGTGTCGGCGTTCATAAGGACGAACTCGGTCGTCGGACTGAACGAGAGCTTTCCGGTCGGAGTGCGTTCGCCGCCGCTGACGACGAGTCTGTCGAACCGCCCGTTGTCCGCTAGTTCGACTAGTTCACCCTCGCTATCGACGTGTTCGACCGTTCCGTCGATTCCGGTGTCGGCGAGCGTCTCGCGGACGCGGCGCGTGGTCGCTGCCGCGTCGTCGAGCACGCCCGTGACGAGCGCCACCGTGAGGTCGTCGCCGGCCTCGCGTGCTCGACTGATGGCACGCTCGAAGACGGCGAAGGCGTCGTCGCTTCCGTCGATGCCCACTACGACGTTCATGCCGAGCGATGGAGCGGTCGGGGCAAAACCGTTGTGTTGGTCGCCCCGGCACACGACACGCTTTTTCCCGGGCGCTCGCAACCCCAAGTGATGACCGAGGACTCGCCATCGTCCACAGCACCCGCCGACGGCGACGACCCCGAAATCCCCGAGGACGTGCGCCAGTACGAGCGATTCACGAAGATGGACGGCGCTCGCTACGAGCGCGCCAACGACTTCCTGCGCGAGCGCACGTACATCACCGCCCGCGAGTGGGCCATCGCCCGACTGTGTGCGGACTTCCGGACCGAGACCGGCGTCGAGATGACGAAAATCGGTGAGCATCTCCCGGAACTCGTCCCGTTCATGACCGACACCTACACGCCCCAAGCGGTGAATCAGGCCCGCGCCGCCTTCGAGGACAAGGTCAGGAAGGCGGGCGCGACGTTCCTGTACGGGGCGATGTGTGATTTCTTCACCGCCGAGCAGCTCGACGACGTGATGTACGAGGCGACCGAGGTCGCGAAGTTCCTGCTCGAAGTCGAGGGCGTCGACCTCGCGGTCGGCGAGGAACTCGAAAGCGAGGAGCGCATCTCCAGTACGATGCGCGAGGTGCGCGCCCAGAGCGCGGCGCTGCGCCACGACGAACTCACCTGCCCGCACTGCGGCGAGGAGTTCACCGCGAGCGACGCCACGGATGACGGGGCCGAACACACGACTACCGAGTGACGTCGCCGCGGGCGCACCTCCTCGGAACGCGCTGCGGCCCCCTTCCTTCCCCCTGTTCGAACCGTGTCCATGACGGCAGATACGTCACCCGGCACGGTCGGTGGTCGTCCCGTATCGAACGGTCGTGGACCGCTCAGAAGAGGTCCGGGTCCTCGTAACTGAAGGTCACGGCACGGTCGTCGGCCAGCGGACGGAGGTGGGTGTACAACACGCCGCCGTCGCCGATGTGTCGCTTCAGGCGCTCGATGTCATCGCGCTCGTAGTAGACCGGACAGCAGACCGCGCGCTCGCCGTCGGTGTCTTCGAGAACGACCAGCGCGAAGACTATCCCCGACTCCTCGGCGCGATAGACCTCGTATGACCCGAACGTCGCCTCGGCAGCGAGCGCTTCTAGCTCCTCGAATTCGTCGTCGGGCACGAGCACGTCGAGTCCCTGCTCGTCGTCGAGCACGGTGACGTCGCCGGGGTGGAGTTCGAGCACCCCCCAGTCGGCCTCGCGGTAGCCCTCGGCGGTGGCTTCCATGTCGGCGATGACGTCCTCCCAGTGCCCCGCCACGCGCTCGGCCGGATTGTTCTCGGACACAGGATTCGTGTGTGACTGGCGACCAAAAGCCTTCCTTTCGGTTGCGGCAAATCTATATACCGGGGTTGCAAACCACTCGGCGTGAGCGACCTTCTCTCGATATCGGGCCTGCGGACCCAGTTCGCCACCGACCGTGGTACCGTCAAGGCGGTCGACGGTCTCGATCTCACTGTACGGGAGGGCGAAACCGTCGGATTGGTCGGCGAGAGCGGCTCGGGCAAGTCGGTGACGGCGCTGTCGGCGATGGGGCTGGTCGACAACCCTGGAACGGTGGCTGACGGCACGGTCGAATTTCACGACGCGGACCTCGCGCGGTCGTTCGCCGACGACTATGGCGAGGGGTTCGCCGACCCCGGAGCCGGGACCGTCGACCTTACGCGCGCGCCCGAGGACGCGATGCGCACCGTACGAGGTGGCGAGATGAGCATGATATTCCAGGACCCGATGACCTCGCTCAACCCCGCCGTTCCCGTGGGTGAGCAGGTCGCAGAAAGCCTCCGGCTGCACCAGTACGGCGGCCGGAAGAAGGACTCGTGGCTCAACGCCGTCCGCGAAATCCTTCCCAAAACCGGCTCCGAGATGGACGAGGCGGTGCTCGAAGACACCATCGAGATGCTCGCCGAGGTCGGTATTCCCGAACCCGCCGCCCGCGTCGAGGAGTACCCCCACGAGTTCTCGGGCGGGATGCGCCAGCGGGTGCTCATCGCCATCGCGCTCGCCTGTCGTCCCCAACTCCTGATCGCCGACGAACCCACGACGGCGCTCGACGTGACGATTCAAGCCCAGATTCTCGACCTCATCAACGACCTCCAGGAGGAGTTCGGGATGTCGGTCCTGTTCATCACCCACGACCTCGGGGTCGTCGCCGAGACCTGCGACCGGGTGGCGGTGATGTACGCCGGCGATATCGTCGAGGAGGGGCCGGTCGAGGAGATATTCCACAATCCCAGCCATCCCTACACCTACACGCTGCTCGAATCCATCCCGCGCGAGGACACCGACCGGCTGACGCCAATCGAGGGCAACGTCCCGGACCTCGTCGACCTTCCCGATGGGTGCTCGTTCGCACCGCGGTGTCCGTGGGCACAGGAAGAATGCCGCGAGGGCGAGATTCCGTACCTCCAGCACGGTCCCGACGCTGTGGACCACCGCGCGAAATGCATCCTGGAGGACTTCGACACGAGCGAGTACGGGACCGACGAGGGGATGCAGGCGGCGAGCGACGCCGCACCGACGCGGGACGGGACCGCCGAGCCGCTGCTCGCGGTCGATGGCCTGGAGAAACACTTCTCGCAGGCCGACGACCTGCTCGATTCGTGGTTCGGTGGCGGGGCGAAGCCGGTGCGGGCGGTCGACGGCGTCGATTTCGAGGTCTACGAGGGCGAAACCCTTGGACTAGTGGGCGAGTCCGGCTGTGGGAAATCGACGACCGGGCGGTCGATCCTCCGGCTGCTGGACCCTACCGACGGCCGGGTCGTCTTCGCCGGCGAGGACCTCGGTGACCTCGATAAGGACGGACTCCGCGCCAAGCGCCGCGAGATGCAGATGATCTTTCAGGACCCGCTGTCGAGTCTGGACCCGCGGATGAACGTGGGCGCGACCATCGCCGAACCCCTCAAGATCCACGACCTGCCCGACTCCGAGGGTGGCTCGACGCGGGCGAGTCGGCGCGAGCGCGTCGAGGAACTCATGGAGGCCGTCGGTCTCGACACCTCCCAACTCGACCGCTATCCCCACGAACTCTCCGGCGGGCAGCGCCAGCGCGTCGGCATCGCCCGTGCCTTGGCTGTCGACCCCGATTTCATCGTCTGTGACGAACCCGTCTCGGCACTCGACGTCTCCGTGCAGGCCCAAATCCTGAACCTCCTGGAGGACCTCCAGGAGGAGTTCGGACTGACCTTCCTCTTTATCGCCCACGACCTCTCGGTCGTTCGCCATATCTGCGACCGCGTGGCCGTGATGTATCTCGGCGAGATCGTCGAGATAGCCGGCACTGACGAACTGTTCGCCGACCCGAAACACCCCTATACGCGAGCGCTGCTGTCGGCGATTCCCGAACCCGACCCGACCGACGACACCGACAGGGTCGTTCTGGAAGGCGACGTCCCGAGTCCCATCGACCCGCCCTCCGGCTGTCGGTTCCACACCCGCTGTCCGTCTGTCATCCCGCCCGAGGAACTGGACGTTTCCCGAGAAGCCTACCGCGAGGTGATGGATTACCGCCAGCGCGTCGAGAGCGAGTCGATTTCGGTCGCGGACGTGCGGGCCGAAACCGACGCCGAACCGGTGGAGACGGTCGTGGCCGACGGCGGCACGAGCGTGCCGACGGGCGCGTTCTGGGAGCACTTCTTCGAGCACGGCGACGCCCTCGACGAGCAGTCACGAACGGTCATCGAGGACTCCTTCGAGCGGGTCGCCGCAGACGACTGGGAGGGGGCAGCCACACGGCTCCGCGAGCGCTTCGAGAGCGTCTGTGAACGCGAGCAACCAGTGCTACAGGACGAGGCCCACCCCGCCGCCTGCCACCTCTACGAGCAGCCCGACGACCGCCCGCGCTGACGCCCGTCGCAATTCTTTCCGGTACTCTTATTATCCCACTCTCGCCAGTACCGCCCATGCCATTCGATAGCGACACTAACAGGCGTTCTTTCCTCAAGGCGGCCGGCGGCGCGGCGGCCGCGGCCACGGTTGCCGGCTGTCTCGACAGCGGTGGCTCCGGCGGCAACGGGTCGGGCGGCAACGGCTCTGGTGGCGGTGGCTCGGGTCCTAACGGCTCCGGTGGCAGCGGGGGCGGTGGACAGAGCGGCGGTACGCTCACCTACGCCCGCGGCGACCACCCTTCGAACTACGACCCCCACCAGTCGACCAGCGGCGAAGTGGCGAAGGTCACCGACCAGGTGTTCAGCCACCTCATCGCGTTCGTCCCCGGCAGCGGCGGAAAGCTCACGGCGGGGCTGGCGAAGGAGTACAACCTCGACGGCAAGACGGTGACGCTCAAGCTCCGGCAGGGAGCGACCTTCCACAACGGCGAGGAGTTCACGGCGGCGGATTTCAAGGCCACCTACCGCCGGTTCGTCGACGACAGCTACCAGTACTACCTCGGCAAGGATTCGGTCTCGGGCACGCCATCGGGGTACGCCTCGGTCACGTTCAGCAACTGGATCAAGTCCGTCACCGCGAAGGGCGACTACGACCTCGAAATTGAACTCAAACAGAAGTACGCACCGATACTGCGCAACCTCGGGATGTTCCCCTCGGCGGTGCTCTCGAAGAAACAGATCGAGAGCCTCGGCAAGAAACAGAACCAGCTCGGCAAGAACCCCATCGGGACCGGCCCGTTCACCTTCGAGGAACTGGACGACAGCAACCAGCGCGTCCTGCTCGGTAAAAACGGCGACTACTGGAAGCAGGGACCGTATCTCGACCGGGTCATCTTCACGACCATCGGCCAGAACTCCACGCGCGCGCAGGCGGTCATCAACGGCGACGCCCAGATCATCGACGGCATCGGCGCACAGGCCTCGAAACAGCTCCAGAACGCCGATAGTGCCTCCTTGCTCCAGAAGGACGGTATCAACATCGGTTACATGGCGATGAACATGGAGCGCTACGAGCCGTTCCGGAAGAAGAAGGTCCGCCAAGCCGTGAGCTACGCGGTCAACACCAAGGCCATCGTCGACGACATCTACGAGGGCTTCGCCTCCCAGGCCGACCAGCCGCTCCCGCCGACCGTCCTCGGCTACAACGACTCCATCGACCCCTACTCGAACGACAAGGAGAAAGCACGGCAACTGCTTGAGGAAGCCGGCGAAAGCAATCTCAGTTTCGAGCTGGCGACGTTCTCGAACCCGCGCGGCTACAACCCCTCGCCGGTCCAGACCGCCCAGCAGGTCAAATCCGACCTCTCGGATATCGGCGTCTCGGTGTCTATCAACCAGTTCTCGACGTTCTCCTCGTATCTCGAATACACGTATGCGGGCAAACACGACGCCTGCTTTTTGGGCTGGTACACCGACAACGCCGACCCGGACAACTTCGATTACGTGCTGCTCCATCCCGGCGTCGACAAATCGGCGATTCCCGAGGGCCAAGACTGGGTGAGCTTCGACACCGAGGGCTACAACACCAACAACGCCTCGGCGTGGGCAAACCGGAAGTTCATGGACCTCACCGAGCGCGGACAGAAGACCTACGGCGAATCGAAGCGCAAATCCATCTATCAGGAGGCCAGCAAGGTCGCCCACGAGGAGGCTCCGTGGGTGTTCGTCGACTACGCGAAGACGCTGCGCGGCGTCAACGAGGCCGTCGACCAATCGACGTTCGAACTCACCTCGATCAACAACCCGTATCTCGAATCGGTAAAGCTCAAACAGTAGTCGTTCGAGGAACTCCCATATGGTCTCGAAGCGGTTCATCGTAAAGCGTCTCCTCCTGTTGGTGCCGGTGCTGTTCGGGGTGGCGACGGTCGTCTTCGGCATCCTCCACCTCGCGCCGGGCGACCCGGCACGGGTCATCCTCGGCCAGCGTGCGCCGACCCAGCAGGTCGTCGAGCTGCGGCGCGAGCTCGGCCTGAACGACCCCATCTGGGTGCAGTACGGCCGATTTCTGGCCGACACTGCCCAGTTCGACTTCGGCGAATCCTACCAGATAGCCAACGGCAGCCCCGTCTGGGAAGTGCTCGCCGACCGCCTGCCGGTGACCATCGAACTCGCGCTGTACGGTCAGTTCACCGCCATTCTGTTGGGGATTCCCCTCGGCGTGCTCTCGGCGGTCAAACAGGATTCGCTGACCGACCACGTCACCCGCATCGGCGCGCTGACGGGCATCTCGGTCCCCATCTTCTGGAGCGGCCCGTTGGTCCTTCTGGTCTTCGCGACCTTCCTCGGCTGGTTCCCGACGAGCGGACGCATCGGCAGCACCTTCTTTCTCGAAGAGCACTGGGTGCTGTTCGGCACGCAGCTCCCGCTGACGGGAATGGTGACGGTCGATACGTTCATCCTCGATACCGGGGCGTTCGTCCAGTCGATACTCTACGGCGAGGGACTCGGTGCGTTCGCGTCGCTGACCGAATACTACGCCTCGTTCATCTCGGCGGCTCAGCACCTGTTCCTGCCGGTGTTGACCCTCGGCATCTACTCGATGGCGCTGCTGTCACGGATGATGCGCTCGTCGATGCTCGAAGTCATCCGGCAGGACTACATCCGCACCGCGCGCGCCAAGGGCCAAGGCGAGAAAATCACGCTGCTGAAACACGGGCTGCGGAACGCGCTCATTCCCGTCATCACTGTGATCGGCATCCAGTTCGGCACGCTGCTCGGCGGCGCGGTGCTCACCGAGACGGTCTTCGGCATCGGCGGCATCGGCCAGTTGCTCGTCGCGGCCATCGGCGCGACCGACTACCCGCTCGTCCAGGGCACAGTGTTGGTGTTCGCGCTGCTGTTTACGCTCGTGAACCTCGGCGTCGACATCACCTACAGCTACCTCGACCCACGCATCCAACAATGAGAGGCGACTCACGATAATGGCGACCGAAACCACTACCACCACGGCAGAGCGCCGGGGCGTCATCGAGCGGCTGCGCGCCTCGCCGTTCCTCTCGGAACTGCTCTCGAACCGGCTCGCGGTCGTCGGCCTGAGCATCATCTTCGGGATGGTGCTCCTCGGCGTCTACGCCCGGCTGTTCATCGACATCGGGACCATCTCCCAGTCGCGGCTCGCGGCGTATCCGAACAAGGCTCCGCCGGGCTGGCTCGGTCCCGCGGCGCTCGGCCAGTTCATCTTCGGCACCGACGCCGCCGCGCGCGACATCTTCAAACGGGTGCTCTACGGCGCGTGGCTGGCGCTGAAGTTCGGTACGATGGTCGTCGGGGCCTCCACAGTACTGGGCATCTCGCTCGGCATCATCGCGGCGTACTACGGTGACGTCGTCGACAACGTGGTGATGCGGACGATGGACGTCTTCCTCGCCTTTCCCTCGCTGCTGCTGGCGCTCGCGCTGGTGGCCATCTTCGGGGCGGGGCTGTCGAAGGTGGTCATCGCGCTCACGCTGGTCTATACGCCCCGGTTCGCGCGTGTCGTCCGCGGGGCGGCGCTGAAAGTATTGGAGGACGAGTACATCGACGCCACGGTGGCCCTCGGCGC
>CAZJHA010000022.1:0-16736 GCA_964545755.1 uncultured Halobacteriales archaeon
GTCTGGACCGCCTCGCCGATGACTTCGGGGTTCGATTCGAGGGCCTCGCGCATGGTCTGCTCGTTCGGGACGACTTTCGAGAGACCGGTCTGTGTCTTCCGGTAGCCGATGAGGCTGTGGGCCAGCGCTGCGCCCACGTTCCGCTTCACCGTCGAATCCGAGAGGTCGCGCTGGAGACGGGAGGTGGTGACGTAGTCCGCGAGGAAGGTGAGGTCCGAGTTGGCCTTTTCGAGATTGCCCTCGCTGTTCTCGAAGTCGATGGGGTTGACCTTGTGTGGCATCGTCGACGACCCCGTCTCGCCCGCGTCGCTCTCCTGGCCGAGATAGCCCTCCGAGACGTAGCGCCACATGTCGCGGTCGGCATCGAGGAGCACGCTGTTCGCTCCCCGGAGCGCGTCGAACAGCGCCGCGAGGTCGTCACACGGGTTGATTTGGGTGACCGGTTCGACGTGTCCGAGTCCAAGCGAGTGGACGAACTCCGCGGAGAACCCCCGCCAGTCGACGGCGGGATAGGCGGCGTTGTGGGCGGCGTAGGTTCCGCTCGCGCCGGCGAGTTTACCCGCGAGACCGTCGGCAGCGTGCTCGATGCGTCCGATGGCCCTCTCCAGTCGGCCGGCGTAGACGCCCATCTCCTTGCCGAAGCTCGTCGGCGTCGCGGGTTGGCCGTGCGTGCGCGCCAGCATCGGGGTGTCGCCGTACTCGTGCGCCATCTCCGTGAACGAGTTTCGAATCGCATCGAGCTCGGGAAGCAGCACTTCCTCGACGGCAGGCTTGAGCAGCAGTCGGCGCGCGAGGTTGTTGACGTCCTCGCTCGTGAGGCCGAAATGAACCCACGGCGCGGCGTCCGCGTCGGGGAGACCGTCGCGGACGAAGTATTCGACGGCCTTCACGTCGTGGTTGGTCGCCGCGCGTTCGGCGGTGCCCTCGGTCTCGATGCGCTTGATTCGCGCCGCATCCGCTTCGGTGAACCCCTCGTAAAGCTCTCTGAGAACGTCCCGGTCGCTGGCATCGATTTCGATGGGGGTGGCATCGAGGTCCGCGAGCGCGAGGAGGTACTCGACTTCGACGCGGACACGAGCGCGCAGCAGGGCCGCCTCACTCGCGTACTCGACGAGCGGTTCGGTGTAGCGTGCGTAGCGGCCATCGAGCGGCGAGACGGCCGAAAGCGAGCCGCGGTCTGTCATGGCTACGACTGAACCGAGTCCGGTGAAAGGCGTGTCGAATCGCCGGCCGTTCCCGAGGGATGCCAGCACGTCCGCGCCCTCGAACCCGAACGCACTTTGGCCGGCGCACGTCCCTTCAGCCATGACACCGATTGCGGGGCTGGCAGGCAATCGCGGTCGCAACCTCCTCCACATCGCCGACCGCGCGCCCGGCGGCGCGGAACTGAGCGTCATCGTCACGAACGACGCCGACGCGCCGGTGCTCGATGCGGCTGCCGAGCGCGGGATTCCCACGGAAGTCGTCGAACAGGGCGAAGACGAATCGCGCGCGGCCCACGAGCGGCGACTGCTCGACCGACTCGACGAGTACGACGTCGAACTGGTCTGTCTCGACGGGTACATGCGCGTGCTCACCGCGGAGTTCATCGAGGACGCGCCGCCGGCGTTCAACGTCCATCCGTCGCTGCTGCCCGCGTTCCCGGGAACGAACGCCCACGAGCAGGCCCTCGACGCCGGCGTGGGTGTCACCGGTTGCACGGTCCATCTCGTAGCCGAGGACGTCGATGCCGGTCCAATCGTCACCCAGGAGCCGGTCGCGGTCTATCCCGACGACGACCCGGCATCGCTGAAAGAGCGCGTGCTCCACGAGGCCGAGTTCGCGGCCTATCCGCGCGCCGTCAGGTGGTTCGCCGAAGGGAATCTGACCATCGAGGGCGAGGGTAACGAGCGTGACGTGCGGGTCGCCGGTGACGAAAGCGAGACCTTCCCGACCCGGCACATCCGGGGTAGCGAGCGCGCGGCGGCGCTCAGATATGGCGAGAACCCACACCAGTCGGCCGCGCTCTACACCAATGCCAGTGATGGAGCGAGCGTCGTCGGTGTACCACAGCTGAATCCGGGGGCGAAGAACCTCTCGTACAACAACTACAACGACGCCGACGGGGCGCTCGGGCTGGTCCGGGAGTTCGACGAGCCGGCGGCCGCAGTCATCAAACATACCAACCCCGCCGGTTGTGCGACCGCCGACACGCTCGCAGCGGCCTACGAGCGCGCGCTCGCCACCGACCCGATGAGCGCGTTCGGGGGTATCGTCGCGCTGAACCGCGAATGCGACGAGGCGACCGCCGAGCAGGTCGTCGAATCGTTCAAGGAGGTCGTCTGTGCGCCGGGCTACACCGAGGACGCGCTCGCGGTGCTCCGCGAGGAGGACGACCTCCGGGTGCTCGACATCGGGGCGTTCGATACCGACCCATCCGAACTGGTCGAGAAGCCCCTCGCCGGCGGGCGACTGATTCAGGAGCGCGACGAGCAGGCGATCTCGCCCGACGAGTTGGAGGTCGTCACCGAGCGCGAGCCGACCGACGAACAGCTGGCAACGATGTGTTTCGCGTGGCAGGTCATCAAACACGTCAAGTCGAACGCCATCGTCTTCGCCGACGGAACCGAGACCGTGGGCATCGGCATGGGACAGGTCTCGCGGGTGGACGCGGTGCGTCTCGCGGCGATGAAGGCCGACGAGCACGCCGAGGGGAAGTCGGCGGCGGGCGCGGTGATGGCCTCCGATGCCTTCTTCCCGTTTCCCGATGGTATCGAGGCGGCCGTCGAGGCGGGTATCGAGGCGGTCGTCCAACCCGGTGGCTCCGTGAACGACGACGACGTGATCGCCGCCGCCGACGAGGCCGGCATCGCGATGGCTCATACCGGCCAGCGTGCGTTCCGTCACGACTGACCGAGATCGGAGACCGCCGCTGTGGTGGGCGGTTTTCGGCCGTCAGTTGGCGTATCACAACCCATAAGTGAACACCGACCCCCTGTTTCTCGTAGTCCCATCAAGGACGAACGCCCCGTCGGAGCGCGGGGCAGCCCGACCAATACATGACAAAGGGAACACTCGATACCGACCCCTCCATCCCGTCCCGCCGGCGTTTTCTCGCCGCCACCGCCGCTGGTGTGACTGGTCTCGCCGGCATCGGCAGTTTCACCGGTGCTCAGGCCCAATCCCAGCCCCAGGAGATACGCCTCGGCGGCGAGACCACCGGCTGGGTCGGGCGCGCACCGTCACGGATTCAGGGCACCATCAATCCCACGCTCGAACTCGAAGTCGGCACGACCTACCGGTTGACGTGGAAGAACATCGACGGTGCACAGCACAACGTCGCGCTGCTCGACAGCAACGATGCCGTCCTCGAACGCACCGAATACGTCACCGAGGAGGGGGCGACCCAGACCATCGAGTTCACCGCGACCGAAGCGATGGACGAGTACGTCTGTCAGGCTCACCTCTCCTCGATGCGCGGCGACATCGAGTTTTCGAGCGGGAGCGAAACGACCGAGACGACCACCGACGAGTCGGGCGATCCGGAGGGGTTCTTCGCTGAAGGACCGACGGTCAGAACCGACCCCATCATCGACGACGGACTCACCGCGCCGCTCGGTCTCGAAGTCCCGCCCGGCGAGCGCGACGAACTATTCGTCCTCGACCAGATCGGGGTGGTCCGTCGGTACGGATACGACGGGAGCGGCGGCGAGGTCTTCCTCGACGTACGCGACCAGCTCATCGATTTCGATAACCTTCCAGACATCAAGACCATCGACGAGCGCGGGCTGCTCGGGTTGGCGTTCCATCCGAACTTTCAGGACAACCGAAAGTTATACGTCCATTACAGCGCGAAATCGCGCCCCGGAACGCCCGCGAACTTCACGCACACGCAGGTCATCTCGGAGTTCGAGACCAACGAGGACGTGACCGAAGCGCTGCCGGAGACCGAACGAACGCTGCTCGAAATCCCCTCGCCGTACTACACCCACAACGGCGGCGCAATCGCCTTCGGTCCCGACGGACTCCTCTACATCGGACAAGGAAACGGCGGCGGCGCGCTCGAATCGCCGAAACAGCCGAGCGACTGGTACGGTGCGAACCTCGGCGGTAACGGTCAAGACGTCACCGAGAACCTCATGGGATCGATCCTGCGTATCGACGTCGACAGTCGGGAGAACGGCAAGCCGTACGGGATTCCCGACGACAACCCTCTCGTCGGGAAGGCGGGACTCGACGAACAGTACGCGTGGGGATTTCGTAACCCGTGGCGCATCGGTTTCTCGGACGGGATGTTGACGGCCGCCGACGTCGGGCAACGTCGCTACGAGGAGGTGAACGTCGTTCGCAAGGGCGGCAACTACGGCTGGAACGTCCGGGAGGGTGGCCAGTGTTTCGTCGCCACCAAAGGGAGCGACCCCTATCGAACAAACTGTCCCACGAACACGCCGCCGGACGTTCGCGGCGGCGAGCCGCTCATCGACCCCGTCATCCAGTATCCACACACCTACGAGACCCAGGGCGTCGGCGTCGCCGTCATCGGCGGCTACGTCTACGAGAACGCCACGATTCCCGCCCTCCGTGGGAGATACGTCTTCGGCGATTACAGCAAGAACGGCGAGCCGCGCGGGTCGCTGTTCGCCGCCACGCCCGTCGAGGGCGACTCGTGGTCGGTCGAGGAGCTATCGATAGCCAACGGCGAGAACGGCGAACTCAACGCCTACCTCCTCTGTGTCGGCCGCGACAACGACGGCGAACTCTACGCGCTGACGACCGACAATCTCGGCGTCGAGGGCGAGACGGGGGCGGTCCATCGTCTCCGGCCGCCGGAAGCCGAGGCGCGCGAAACGCCGAGTACCGAAACGCCAGCCAGGCCTCCGACCGCAACGGCGACGCCGGAGCCGACACCGACGCCGATCGCAACGGCGACGTCGACGGCCACCGAGACGACGAACAGTACCGACACGGCCCGCAGCGGCGAGAGCGGCGGCATCGTGACCGGCGACGGGCCGGGGTTCGGCATCCTTGTCGGGCTTGCAGGGCTGGCACTCGGCGCTGCCCGTCTACTACGCGGTGAGGAGCGATGAACGCCGCCACCCCGCCCCACCGCAGCGACGCGACGACCAGCGTACGACCGAGGACTTCGCAACTGCAATGACAACGAATCCCACGACCGACCGGCCCGCAACGACCCGCAGACGATTCCTCCGGACGAGCGCCGCGGCCGGTGCGCTCGTCGGGGCGAGTGGTTTCGCCGGTGCACAGTCACAGCCCGAGCCAATCCGTCTCGGCGGCGAGATCGCCGGCTGGCAGGGTCAAACTCCGGAGTCGATAGCCGGCGAGAGCAACCCCACGCTTCGACTTGAGACCGGCACGACCTACCGCGTCGTCTGGGAGAACCTCGACGGGCGCGGACACAATTTCGCGCTGCTCGACGATGCGGGCGAAGTCCTGCAGCGAACCGAGGTGATGAGCGAACAGGGCGCGACCCAGACCATCGAGTTCACCGCGACCGAAGCGATGGCCGAGTACGTCTGTGAGCCACACATCACGTCGATGCACGGCTCGATTTCCTTCGGCGAAGCGACGACCACCCAAACCACGACCGACAGCGGCGACGGGAGTGCGGACGACTCGACGTCGTACTTCGGCGACGGTCCCACGGTGGCCATCGAGACGCTGACGGAGGGGACGCTCACCGCACCGCTCGACTATGGCGTCCCGGCCGGTAGCTCGCGCACGTTCATCGCCGACCGCCTCGGACAGGTCTATATCTATGAATCGGGCAGCCTGACCGAGGAGCCGTTCATCGACGTTAGCGGAAAACTGACCGAAATCACCGGCGAGATGGGGCTGTTGGGGATGGCGTTCCATCCGAACTATACGGAAAATAGAACGTTCTACCTGCGATACAGCGCGCCGCTGCGCGACGGGATGCCCGATGAGTATTCCCACACGGAGGTGCTCGCCGAATTCACCGCGAGCGACGATGGCACGACCGGAAACATCGACTCCGAGCGGTTGTTGCTCGAAGTCCCCTCGCCGCGCGATACCCACAACGCCGGCGCGGTCGTCTTCGGTCCCGACGGACTCCTCTACGTGGCGATGGGTGACGGCGGCGGCGCACACGATACCGGCACGGGGCACGTGAGCGACTGGTACGAGGACAACGAGGGCGGCAACGGCCAGGACGTGACCGAGAACCTGCTCGGCTCGATTCTGCGCATCGACGTCGATAGCCGGGAGGACGACAAACCATACGGAATCCCCGACGACAACCCGCTGGTGGGCGAGTCGGGTCTCGACGAGCAGTTCGCGTGGGGATTCCGCAATCCCTGGAGAATGGGCTTTTCCAACGGCAAACTGTTCGCCTCCGATGTCGGGCAGAACGGGTTCGAGGAGATAGATATCGTGAGAAAGGACAAGAACTACGGCTGGAACGTCCGTGAGGGCACCCACTGTTTCAAACCCGGTCCCGAGGGCAGTCGCAATCCGCCCGAGGAATGTCCGAGCAAGCTTCCGCCGGACGTGCGTGGCGGCGAGCGCCTCATCCCGCCGATCATCGAGTACCCACACACCTACGAGGGCGAGGGTGTCGGCTCGGCGGCCATCGGGGGGTATCTCTACGGGCGCGACGATATTCCCGCGCTCAACGGCAAGTACGTCTTCGGCGATTTCCGCAAAACACAGGAAACCGAGACGCCGACAGGGTCGCTGCTCGCGGCCACACCATCCGAGGACGGTGGTCTCTGGGACGTCGCGGAACTCTCCGTCGCAAACACCGACAGCGGGTTCGTCGGCGGCTACATTCTCGCGATGGGGCGGGACAACGAGGGACGGCTCTACGTGCTGACGACCGCCAACCCGGGTAGCGAGGCGACCGGGGCAGTCCACCGTATCGTGCCGCCGAGCCAACCCCAGCGGACAACTGGGACGAACGCGAGCACCGGCACCACCACTGCCGGCAACGCGACCGTGACGCCAACGGCGAACACCACCGCAACCGCCACGAACGGCACGGCAACGAGCGCCACGAGTGCACGGACCACCACGAACGCGACAGCCACCGAGACGAGTGCCACGGCCACACCGACGGCAACCGACGGGACGGCTCCGATAGCGACTGGGGGGCCACAGACGACCGGCGAGGGTGGCGTCTCGGCGGGCACGAGCGACGAATCGGGTCCCGGATTCGGTGTGCTGGCGGCGCTGTCGGGGCTAGCGGTCGGTGCGGCCCGGTTGCTCTTCGGACGCGAGGACTGAGGGGCGACCGGACCCCGTCATCGACGGCCATACCGGAATACTAGCTGCCATCACTCGCCCAGATCGACGGATAGAATCCTGATTTCGACCGGTAAGTGGATTATCGGCCAGAACGTATCTCTCCGATAGATGGTACCGATCAACAGAGAGCGGATGGTGGCCGAAATCGACGGTGAGTACGTGGTCTACATCAACGGAATGCGGCTCAATAAGCTCCGCGCGTTGCCGAAGTACCTCCGCGCTGGGCTCAAAGCCGCAAAAATGTTCGAGCGGTTGGAGGCGGACCCGGACAGCGGGTTTCTCGGCTATCTGCCGGCGTATATGAGTCTGCGGAGCGGCGCAGCGATCCAATACTGGCGGTCGCTCGAAGACATCAAGCGATTCGCACAGAACCCGGACGATCTCCACGTTCCGGCGTGGCAGTGGTACGACGAAGAAGTCGGAAACGACGGCGAGCTCGGGTTCTGGGCCGAACTCTACGTCGTCAAAGACGGCAGTTTCGAGACGTTCTACCGCAACATGCCACCCACCGGACTCGGCGAACACGGGTCGCTCGTTCCGATGGGAGACCATCACCGACGCCCCGGACTCTCCGATACGGAGGCCCCACCACGAAACGGTTAATATGAAATCGAACTGACCCACAGAACCATCTACCAGTCGTTTCACTACTCGGAGAGTGTTTTCGGGACCAACGAGTCTCAGAGCGCGTCGCGTTCGAAGTTCATCGCCACGTCGACGTCGAGCAGGTCGGTGAGTGTCGGCGCGACCGCGCGCGCGTCCACGTCCTCGGGCACCGATGTGGGTGCGGCTGGACCACCAAGGCCGTAGAACCCATCGACGTCGGCACGGCCGTGCGAGCCACCGACCTTCGAGGGGTCGAGCGAGACCAGCCCCTCGTCGCCGAAGAACAGTTCGACGGGGTCGAAGCCGGGCTTCGCGTGGATGTCCATGTCGCGGGCGTAGTACGGCGCATTTTCGTTTTCGTGCCACCAGTAGTACTGGAACCACGCCGACGGTTCGGCGACGCAGACGAGTTCGCCGGCGTTCGGATGCGCCACGCCGTACTCTGCCTTGCCGTCCTCGCCGAGCACGCGCTCGACGCCATCGAGAGCCGAGAGCGCCTCGCGGGCCTCCCCGACGACGCCCTCGTCGGCATAGACGTGGACTATCTGGTGGTCGACCATCGCGAACGCCTCCGAACCCTTCAAGTCGACCTCTTCGCCGCCCTCGCCGTCGTCTTTCACCGAGAGCAAACCCGTCTCGCGCAGCGCACGGTTCGGGAACACGGGCGTATTGACGTCGTTGAAGCCGTACTCGCTGACGATGTTGAGTACTGTTTCATCCCAGCGCTCGCCGTCGCGCAGGAACTCGACGAACTCGCCGACGAGGTCGTCGGCGACGCCGATTGCCTCGCGGAGTTCGTCACTGCTCGGGCCGTGGGCCAATCCCGCATAATCGAGATACGGGATATATATCCACAGCAGGTCGGGGTCGTAGCGAGTGATCGCCTCGCGGGCGGCGTCGAGAATCCACGCGGTCGATTCCTCGTTCGCGCCGGGTCCCCAGTAGCTGTGCAGCGGGAAGTGGCCGTACTCGGCTTCGAGGTCGTCGTAGAAACCATCTGGATTCGTCCAGCAGTTCATCTCAAGGATGTTGTTGTCCTCGTCCTCGATGGGCGAAGGCGTGAGTGCGACGTCGGCGCTCGTGCCGATGAGATGCTGGAAACAGAATACCCCTGTGGTGAGACCCGCCTCGCTCGCGCTCTCCCAGAGGCGATTTCGCTCCTCGCGCTCGCGCTCCCAGAGCGCTACTCCATCCGTCTCCCTGTCGTACTCGCCGTTCGCCACGTCACCGTGATTTTCGGGCGACTGGCCCGTAGCGAGCGTACTCTGAACGGGAAGGGTGACGGCCGGGAACGGCGACTGGAGGTCCGCGCGTGCCCCGCTACCCACGAGGTCGGCGATGTTTGGCGCGAGGCCGGCCTCGACGTGTTCGCGTTCGAGACCGATGACGTCGAGGACGATGGCCCGCCCGGCGTCGCTCATCGCTCGCCCTCCGCGCCGACGGCGGCCTGCTGTGCGGTGTGGGCTTCGACGTACTCGGCGAGCATTCCGAACTGCCGCGAGAGGTCGTGTTCGTCGACGCCGAGCGGGTCCTTGAAGAACGATGCGAGGTGGGGCTGCAAGCCGCTCTCATCCCGTTCGTCGGCATAGGCGAGCAATCGCGCGAGGTCGAGTATCAATGGTGCGGCGAGCGCCGAGTCGGAGCCTTCCCACGTGAACTGGAGTTTCATATCGGTATCGAGGAAGCCGCGGAAGCGCACGTCGTCCCACGCGGTCTTCCAGTCGCCGAGCGCGGGCGTGTAGTCGATACGCACCCGATTGTGCGTGTCGTGGTCGAGGATATCGTCGAGCACACCACCCTTGCTCGCGAGTTTACCTGCCTTGTTCGCGTCGTCTTCGAGCACCGCTCCATCCCGGTTCCCGAGGATGTTGTGGCCCTCCCACGACCGAATCCTGAGGTTTCGCCCGGCGAACATCGGCGCGAGAGCGGATTTCATGAGTGTCTCGCCCGTTTTGCCGTCCCTTCCCATGTGCGGGACGCCCTCGCGTTCGGCGAGGTCCCGAAGCCCACCCAGTGCGTTCGCCGCGTTCGGCGTGAAGTTCACGAACGGGTGACCGGCCGAGAGTGCAGCGTAGGCGTACAGCGAACTCGCCGGCAGCGGCTCGTCCTCGTCGAGCGCGCGTTCGATGGCCTCGACGGAATCGTATCTCTCGGGATCTGCGGGCATCGGCTCCGAGGAAGCGACGTTCACGACCACCACCCTGTCCACGTCGTTGTCCTTGCGGAAGGCATCGTAATCGCTCCGAATGTCCTCGACGACCGTCCGCAGCGAGAGCGCATCGTCGGTTCCTTCGTCGGCGAGGTCCGCAACCGCCTGTCCGCAGTTGCGGGCGGTGCCGGTCTCGATGCGTTCGTCGATGGCATCGAGGTCCTCACGGGCGGCAGCGAGCGTCTCGTGGTCGGGAACTCCGTTGCGTTCGCCGAGGCGTTCGGCGGTTTCTGCGACGCTGCCCGCTTGGATGTCGTGACCGCCGAAGACCAGCGAATCGATTTCCGGGAGGTCGAGCGTATCACATGGCGCGCGCTCGGTGACCATCCCCGTCGTGTCGGTCGCGCCGCGGGCGATGGCGCGCGCCCCGACCATCGCCGTCGTGGCGACGTTCCCGCGCGCGCCGACGAGCCAGACGCCGGTCGTGCCCGTGCTCACGGAGACCACCCGCCGGACGAGTCGGCACTCGGCTCGCTCTCCGGCCACGGCTGCGATTCGTTCTCTCGTGTCTCGATTGGCTCGAAACTCCGTCGCTGCATCTACTACTGAGATGGTTCGGAGACACACCTACTTTGCGATGTGAGCATCGAATACGGCCCAGCATCGAGATTCCTCCACAGTAACGGCCTCGTCGAAAATTGGCCATTGTTCGATGGCTGATCACGCACCGCAACAGCCACGCCCTCCCCAGCCGATTCGCTCACTTCGTTCGCTCATCCCTCGCGCGAGTCGCGTGTCTTCGATACGCTCCCACGCGCCAACCGCTAGACAGCAATTGGAGTGTGAATCGACGATAGCACAATCAGTACATAGTAGTGCGTCCGACTCCCAACCTGCTGCATGGAGATAATCGACCCGCACATGCACATGGTCTCGCGCTCGGCCGACGACTACGAGCGCGCCCGGAGGGCCGGCATCGAGTGCTGCATCGAACCCGCCTTCTGGAGCGGCACCGACAAACAGTATGCGGAGTCGTTCTTCGATTACTTCGAGCAGATCATCGACTTCGAGACCGACCGTGCCGAGCGTGCGGCGGGTATGGACCACTACGTGACCATCGGGTTGGAACCGAAGGAGGCGAACTACCGCGAGATGGCCGAGGAAGTGCTGGACCGCCTGCCGGAGTACCTCGACCGCGAGAACGTCGTCGGCGTGGGCGAAATCGGCTTCGACCAGGGCACCGACGACGAGGAGTGGGCCTTCCGCACCCAGTTGCGGATGGCCGAGAAGCGCGAACTCCCCGTCATCATCCACACCCCCCACACCGACAAACCAGAAGGCACCGAGCGCATCGTCGACATCATCGAGGACGAAGGCGTGACACAGGAACGCATCGTCATCGACCACAATACTGCGAATACTATCGAGACCTCCCTGAGTACGGACTGCTGGGTTGGCTTCACGCTCTATCCGGGCAAAATCGAAGACGAGGCAGCCATCGACCTCCTCGAAGAGTACGGCACCGACAAGATGCTCTTCAACAGCGCCGCCGACTGGGACCCCTCGGACCCGCTCGCAGTGCCGAAAGCGCGCGATAAGATGCTAGACCGTGGCTGGGACCGCGAGGAAGTGCGGAAGGTCATCTTCGACAACCCCTACACGTTCTTCGACCAGTCGCCGAACTTCACCTACGAGCGATGAGATTCGGCTTCTCGGCCAACGCGTTCCGCGAGTACGACGCACTCGAAGCCATCGACATCGTCGCCGACGCGGGCTACGATGGCATCGAACTCCTCTTCGACCAGCCGCATCTCTACCCGCCGGCAGCGAGCGAAGCGGCCATCGAGCGGGTTCGGGCAGCGCTCGACGACCACGGCCTCGCCATCAGCAACTGCAACGCGTTCATGCTGACGGCCATCGAGGGGTTTCACCACCCATCGTACATCGAGACCGACCCCGACTACCGAAAGCGACGCATCGACTACACGAAAGCCGCCCTGCGGACGGCGGCCGCGCTCGGCCATGGCTACATCTCCATCGAACCCGGCGGCCCCGTTCCCGAGAGTGAATCCCGCGAGTGGGCGCTCGAAACCTTCATCGAGAGCCTCCGTGAGGTACTGCCGGTCGCCGAGGAAGTCGGGGTGGATCTGCACGTCGAACCCGAACCCGACCTGCTCATCGAAACCTCCACGGAATTCCTGGAATTCGCCGAACGAATCGACCATCCCCGCGTGCGATGCAATTTCGACGCGGGTCATCTCTTCAGTGTCGGCGAGGGCCCCGTGGAGGCGTTCGACCGGCTTGCCGATTATGCGGACCACGTCCATCTGGAGGACATCCCCGAAGACCGGAGTCACGAACACACCCAGCTTGGTGACGGCGCAATGGACATCGATGCATTCCTCGGCGCGCTCGATTCACGGAGCTACGACGGGTTCGTGACGGTCGAACTCTATCCCTACGAGGAAACCGCGGCCGAGACCGCCCGCGAGGCGATGGCCTACCTCGAAGACGGCGGGTGGGCCTGAGACGGGTGGCTGAGTCGCGTTTTTCCGAGCGGCTCGCGGCCTACGCGGCGCTGGTGCGTGCTCCGAACCTCTTCAGCGCACCGCCGGACGTCCTGCTCGGTGGCGCGCTCGTCGCCGCCACCGGTGCAGTGGTTTCGATACCCACACTCGCCGGTCTCGCGGCCGCGTCGGTGCTGCTGTACGCCGGCGGCACGACGCTGAACGACTACTTCGATGCGGATATCGACGCGCGCGAGCGCCCGGAGCGGCCGATTCCATCCGGCGAGGTGCCGCGGCGGATGGCAAGCATACTCGGTGCGGCATTGCTGATTGGTGGCGTTCTCGTCGCGTTCGTAGCGGCTGGCGTGCGTGCCGGTCTGTTCGCGGCAGCGCTTGCGGCGGTCGTCACGCTCTACGACGGCGTTCTCAAAGGTGGTCCGGCGGGCTTTCTCGCGATGGGAAGCGCGCGCGGACTCAACGTGGCACTTGGCACGACAGCGGCGGCGTCCACGCTCCCTCTGTGGGCGCTCGCGGTTCTGGTCGTCATCGCGCTGTATATCGCTCTCGTGTCGTACATGGCTGCCAACGAAGCGGCCACAACCCCGCGCGGCGCGGTCGCAGCGGCGGCTGCCGGCGTGGTGCTGGCTGCCCTCGCGGTGCTCGCGGCGGTCGTGGCGGTTCGGCCGCCGCTTGCCCAAAGTGCGCTCGCGGTCGCGCTCGCCGGTGGATTCCTCGCGTGGACCGGGCACGCGCTCGGGCCGGCATATGCGAATCCCCGACCGGATACCGTCGGGCCGGCGGTCGGGACCTGTATTCTCGCGCTCGTGGTGCTCGATGCAGCGTTCGCGGCGCTCGCGGGCGTCGGCTGGGCGCTCGCCACGCTCGCCTTCCTCGTCCCTGCGGTCGGGCTGGCCCGTGTCTTCGACGTTTCCTAATCCGCTGTCGGAAGGTGTTTCGGGGCGGCGGCCATCGCGCGGGTATGGTCGAACTCGCCTTTTCGACGAACGCCTACACCCGCCATGCGCTGCCGGAAGCGGTCGAACGTATCGCCGACCACGGCTACGCTGGCGTCGAGATTCTGGGTGATGAACCGCACGCCTACTTCCCCGAGTTCGGCGACGACCAAGCGGACCTCTTCGCAGCGCTCGACAACACAGGATTGGCGGTCTCGAACATCAACGCGAATACCGCAACGGGCTACTACGGTGACGCACCGCCGTCGTCGTTTTTCGACCCGAGCGTCGTCACCGCCGACGACGAGCAGCGAGAATGGCGTATCGAGTACACGAAACGGGCAATCGACCTCGCTGCCGAGACTGGTGCACCCGCGGTCTGTCTCGCCACCGGCCGCCCGCTCCCCGGAAATCCGCCCGAACGGGCCTACGAGCAGCTGCTCGATTCGCTCGATGCGATTCTCGATTACGCCGAAGAGTGCGGCGTCGAGGTGGGAATCGAGTACGAACCGGAGCTGCTCGTCGAGTGCACCGAGGAAGCCCTCGCGCTCATCGATGACGTCGGCCACGACTCGCTCGGAATCAACCTCGACGTCGGCCATGCCGCCGTCTACGGCGAGGAACCCGCCGAGGCCATCCGACAGAGTGCGGGACACATCACCGGCATCCATCTGGAGGACATCGTCGGCGGGATTCGAGGCAAACACTATCACCGCATCCCCGGCGAGGGCGACCTCGACTTCCGGGCGATATTCGACGCGCTCGACGACATCGACTATGGTGGATTCGCCACGCTCGAACTCTATACATATCCCGACGAACCGGACACGGCCGCACGCGAGGCCCACGACGCGCTGTCGGCGTACTGCTGAGAAGGGGAGTTGATTTTCCGGGGGTGAGGCGGCGTTTTCGTCACTCTCGATACTGCGGTCGACGACCCGTTGCCGATGGGTTTTCCCCCGAGCGCATCCAACTACGTCCATGGCAACTCAAACGGAGAAAGCGACGCTCGCCGGCGGCTGTTTCTGGTGTATCGAAGCCCCGATGGAGGAACTCGACGGCGTGCGCGAGGTGACTTCGGGCTATGCGGGCGGCCACACCGAGAATCCGACCTACCGCGAGGTCTGTACCGGCAACACCGGCCACGCGGAGGTCGTACAGGTCGAGTACGACCCCGAGCGCATCGCCTACGAGGACCTGCTCGACGTCTTTTTCACCGTCCACGACCCCACCCAACTCAACCGGCAGGGACCTGATGTGGGCACTCAGTACCGCTCGGCGATCTTCACCCACAACGATGACCAGCAGGAAACGGCCGAAGCCTACGTCGACGCGCTCGACGCCGAGGGTGGCTACGAGGATTCGGTCGTGACCGAAATCGAACCGCTCGATACCTTCTACGAGGCGAGCGAGGAACACCAGAACTACTACGAGAAGAACCCCAACGACGCCTACTGCACCATCCACGCCCAGCCGAAAATCGAGAAAGTCAGGGAGAAGTTCGCCGAGAAGCTCGCGGCCTGACGATTCGCGCTCGGACCGTCTCCGCGGACGTTTTCAGCGGTGGCGTAGTGGGAGTCGCCAATGGAGACCAGCCATCGCGTCGTCGTCGGCGACTCCCGACGGCTCGACGGGGTCGCCGACGACAGCGTCGAACTCGTCGTCACCTCGCCACCCTATCCGATGATCGAGATGTGGGACGAGCCGTTCGCCGAGCTTGACCCCGCAATCGGCGAGCATCTCGACGCGGGTGAGGGACGAGCGGCGTTCGAGCTGATGCACGACCAGCTCGATGCGGTGTGGGACGAACTCGCGCGTGTGCTCGTCGAGGGCGGCATCGCCTGCATCAACGTCGGTGATGCAACTCGAAAAGTCGACGGTAGTTTTCGCGTCTGGCAGAACCACTCCCGGGTTATCGATGCCTTCGAGGGACGCGGATTCGAGCCGCTCCCCGAAATCCTCTGGCGGAAGCCGACCAACTCGGGCGCGAAGTTCATGGGCAGCGGGATGCTCCCGCCGAACGCCTACGTCACGCTCGAACACGAGTACATCCTGGTCTTTCGCAACGGCGGAACGCGGCGATTCGAACCGAACGCCGAGCACCGTTACGAATCCGCGTACTTCTGGGAGGAGCGCAATCGGTGGTTTTCGGACCTCTGGACCGACGTCTCCGGCGAACTCCAAGTGCTCGACGGTGACAAACTCCGGGACCGCTCTGGAGCCTACCCGCTCGAAATCCCCCGCCGGCTCATCGCCATGTACAGCATCTACGGAGATACCGTGCTCGACCCGTTCTGGGGGACGGGCACCACGTCCCTCGCCGCAATGGCTGCCGCCCGTGACTCCATCGGCTACGAACGCGAGGCGGCGTTCGTCTCCGTCTTCGAAGAATCCGTGACCGACGTACCATCCGTTTCTCGGACCGTTGGTCGTCAGCGGCTCGACGACCACCGCGCGTTCGTCGACGAGCACGGCCCGGAGAGCTTCGAATACGAGGCCAACCACTACGACTTTCCCGTCACCACGAGACAGGAACGACCGATGCGCCTCTACGCGGTCGAGAGCCTAACTGAGACCGACGACGGCTACCGCGCCGTTCACGAACCCATCGATACCGGCTGAACCAAGCCCGTTCGAGCGGTTCGGCGTCGGCGGATCGATCAGTCGTCGGCTCCCCTCCCCCTTGACTCGCCCATCGTCCGTGCCTGTCACCGCTCCGGCGGCGGTTGATGACGATTTGGACCGGCTATGGCGGAAGCGCTTCGGGAGCCAGTGCCGCAGTGGTCGCTTCGATTTCGTCGAGCGTCCCGTCGCGCGGGAACGACACCGAAACCCCGTCGATGCCGTCGATGGCGGCGAAGCGCTGGAAACGGTCGCGGGCTTGCTCGGGCGTACCGGCGACCGCGATGGCATCAAGCAGTTCGTCGTCGATGGCCGCCATCGCCGCCTCGCGCTCGCCGGCCTGCCAGTGGTCGTAGATCTCTTCGGCGGTCGCCTCGTGGCCGCTGCGCGCGAGACTGTCCCGGTAGAACGTGCCCATCCCACCGACATAAAAAGCGAGATGCTGACGGACGGACTGGCGGGCGCGCTCGCCGTTTTCGAGTGCCGCACAGGTCAGCGAGAGCGTCACGCGCACGTCCTCTGGATCGCGGCCCGCGAGCTCCGCCCCGCGCCGGAGGTCGTCGAGGCGCTCGCGGATGCCCTCGCGGGTGAGCATGAGCGCGTGCCAGCCGTCGGCGAAGCGGCCGGCGAGTTCCA
>CAZJHA010000023.1:0-16599 GCA_964545755.1 uncultured Halobacteriales archaeon
GGTGGGTCGCGGGCGGAGCGGTCGCTCTCGGCGAGGCGCTCGTCGATCTCGTCCCGGAGCGCACGGGCCTCGTCGGCAAGCGTGCGCGCCGCCGGGTCCTGCGGTCGGCCGTCGAGCGCCTCCTGCAGGTCGACGAGGACGTCGTCGAGGCGGTCGAGCGCGTCGCGGCCGAGGCGTTCGCCCCGCTTTCGGGTCTCGCGCCCGCGCTCGCCGATTTCATCGCCAGCGCGCGCCAGCCGGATGGCAGCCCGGAACGCTTCGAGCGCGCGGATGTTGGCTTCGAGGACGGCGATGACCGCCGGAATCGCGAACTTGTCGGTGAGTTCGAGCAGTTCGCTTGGCGTCGGTGGGCGCGGTAATCCGAGCGGTCCGCGGGGCGGGTCGCGTGGTTCGAGTTCGTCGCGGAGTTCGGCGAGTGTCGTCGAGAGGTCCTCGGCGAGGCGCTCCAGTTCGGGGTCGCGCGGCGTGTCGCTCATACCGACGCTTCGGGCCGCAGCATGAAAAGGTCGGGCTACCCGTGTGGTCGTCACCCCGGCGGTTCGACTGTGGGAGATTAGTGATAACGTTTATCATGGCGTGGCACCTCGGTGCAACTAGCGGCAACGAACGACCGACCCAACCCAAACCAATGAGCACGTCCCCACAGGAGTCGCCCTCCGACACCTCCGCGAGCGTACCGGCACGTGAAGAACGCCTCGTCGCCTTCGAACGCGAAGACGGCGCGGTCGTCATCTACGACGAGCGCGAGCACACGGCGTGGCTACAATCCAGCGACGCGGTTGCAGTTACCGACGCGCGATAGCATGGCTTTTTGTTCCGTTCGCTCCCACGAACGGTATGCACCGACGGGCAGCGGCCTTCGCGGAACGGGCCGAGCAGGAACACGGCTTCACGGTCGATGTCCACGAGTTTCCCGCGGGGACCAAGACGGCGCACGATGCGGCCGCCGCCGTCGACTGTGACATCGCCCAGATAGCGAGTTCGCTCGTGTTCACGGCTCCCGAACCAGTCGTCGTAGTCACGAGTGGAGCCAACCGCGTGAGCGAGGAAAAACTCGCCGCCGTCCACGGCGTCGCAGAGAGCGCGGTCGCAATGGCCGACGCCGATGCGGTGCGCGAGACCATCGGCTGGTCGATCGGTGGCGTGCCGCCCTTTTGTCACGACGCGGCCGTACCGGTCTATCTGGACGACACCCTCCGGGAATTCGAGACCGTGTGGGCCGCCGCGGGCACGCCGGAGGCGGTGTTCCCGATTCCACCCGAACGGCTTCGGGAGTTCGCCGACGCACGGCCCGCCGACGTGGCGGAATAGGGGTCAATCGAGCGGGTCCTCGATGTCGCCAGCGATGGCCTCGAAGGCGTCGGTTGCGGTCACGAGACCGACCACCCGTTCGTCGGCCGCGTCGACGACGAGCGCGAGTTCCTGATTTTCGTCCTGAAACCGGTCGATGAGTTCGCTGACCGCCACGTCGGATGGAACGGTCATCGGGCTGGTGGCGAGCGATGCGAGGTCGCGCTCGTCGTTTCGGAGGGCATCGACGTGTGAGAGCACTGTGGGCGTGTAGACGACGCCGACGAACTCCTCCATGTCGGTGTTCACCAGCGGGAAACGGGTGTGCTGGCGCTTGGCCATGAGGTCGAGGTTCGCCTCGACCGGTTCGGCCGTCGAGAGCGCGACGATGCCTTCACGCTCGACCATCACTTCCGAAACGGACGTCTCGCCGATTGCGAGCGCGTTGATGACCTCCCGTTCGCGTTCGTCCGTGAGCGACCCCTGACGCAACACCGTCCCCATCCGACTACGGAGTTCGCCGCGCGAGGAGGGGCGTTCCCCTTCCTCACCCTCTGCCTCCTCTTCAGCCCACGAACGAGTGATGGTAGCCCCGAACAGCGAGAGCAACCCCTTCGCCACCCAGTCGGCAAAGCGGATAATCGGCCCGAGAACCGTCGTCCACCAGTAGAGCACCGGTGCGCCGTAGCGCGCGACGAGTTTGGTGCGCTCGATACCCAAATAGGTGGGTGCCTGCTCGCCGACGATAACGTGGAGGAGGTTGACGACCACGAGCGCGAGCACGACCGAAAGCGCCGCGTGACCGCCCGACCCGCCGCCGACGAGGCCCGCGAGACCGCTCGCCCGCACCACCGGGTCGATGACCGTCGCGAGTGCCGGTTCCGCGAGGAATCCCAGCCCGACGCTCGAAATAGTGATACCGAGCTGACATCCCGAGAGGTAGATTTCGAGCTGTTCGGTCATCTCCCACGCGCGTTCGAGGCCGCGCTCACCACGGAATTCCTCCTCGGAGAACTGGCGGACGCGGGTCATGGCGAACTCGGTGACGGCGAAAAAGCCGTTCGAGAACAACAGCGCGAGACCGCCGACGAGCTGAAGGACTGTCGCGGGGGCGACCATCAGCCGGGTTTTCGGGTCGGTTTCAAAACCCCTCTCATCGAGCCCGGTTTCGGCGCTCGGCCACCACGAGCCGACTGTTTTTACCCGCCGCCGACCTCGGCGATGTATGCGCTCGATAACACCCGCCGCGGTTCTCATCGTTCTGTTCTGCATCGCGGGGATAGCCGTTTCCCCGGCAGTGGCCCAGTCTCAGCAGGTCCAGACCCCCAACGCGACGATGGTGTTCACCGACCAGACCACCAACGGCACCACCGTCCAACTCAACTCCGTCAACCTCTCGCAGGGTGGGTTCGTCGCCATCCACAACGCGAGCCTCACCGCGGAAAACGACACCGTGGGTAGCGTCATCGGCGTCTCCGAGCGGCTCAGCCCCGGTCCCCATCAGGACGTACAGGTGCGACTCTACGCCGTTGCGGGCCGCGAGTTCAACCAATCGCGCCTGCGGACGAACGAGTCGCTGACAGCGATGGTCCACTTCGATTCGAACGAAAACGGTCAGTTCGACTTCGTGCGGACGAACGGCAGCGTCGACGGGCCGTACGTCGAGGGCACCCAAGCCGTCGTCGAGAGCGCCGAAATATCGGTCAGCAGATCGGATATAGTAATAACGGACCCTGGCTTCCGTGCCCTCAATCCGCTCGTCATCGTCGGTGCGGTGCTGCTTATCGCGCTGCTCGTCGTCGGATTCGTGGTGGCCCGTCGCGGGTAGCCCGTCAAACGACTCGTCGCATGCGGAGCCACTCGCGTAACGCCGCGAGACCGGGGCGGCCGTCACGCAGCCAGACCACCAGTGCGAAGCCGACGAGGAAGGTTCCGGCGAGCACGAGCGAGGACGGTTCGAGATCGGCCAGATGTGCCCCGAAGCCCCGGCTCGTGTCGTAGGGCGGCTGGTTGAGCACCGGCCAGCCGAGATAGCGAACGTACTCGTATTCGCCGGCGAGCAGCGGCGAGAGCGCGTCGGCAAACGGGTGTGAAGCGTAGCCGACGGCGAAGGCGACCGCCGGTCGCGTCCACCCGTGCCGGCGGGCGTAGACGTAGACCAACGCACAGACGACGGCGACGGTGAGCAGCGAGTGGGCGAGCGAGCGTCCGCTCGGCAGGACATGGACGGTCCACGCGAGCGGCTTGTCAACGAGGTCGGGGAACTGCGTCCCGATGCCGACGGCGACCGTCGCTGCCGCCGAGGGTGGCTCGTCGAAGCGCCAGCGCGAGAGCGCGGCGTAGGCGAGATAGCCGACGGCGAGGTGTCCCCATGGCCACATACACCCACTATCGCCGTGACTGCCTTACCCGCTTCGGAGACGTGCAGCGTGGCCGGCGCGCTCGCGGATGGTCGGAGTTTAAGCCCCCGCTCGCCGTCCGTGCCAACATGACCGTCGCGCTGCTCGCCCACGAGAAGTTTCCCGACGATGCGAAGACCGCCGTCAGCATGCTCCGATACGCCGACGACGAGGTGGTCGCGGTGCTCGACCGCGAGCGCGCCGGCACACGCGTCAGCGACCACCTCTCGGGGGTGCAGGACGCGCCAATCGTCGCCGGGATGGACGACATCGAGAGCTGCGACGAACTGCTTATCGGCATCGCACCCATCGGCGGCGGCTTCGAGGAGTCGTGGCGGCCCGACGTCCGGGCCGCTCTGGAGCGGGGCTGGGACGTCACCGCCGGCCTGCACTACTTCCTCGAAGACGACGAGGAGTTCGCGGCACTCGCCGCCGAAAACGACTGCGAACTCCACGACGTGCGCAAGCCGTCGCCAGACCTGACAGTGAGCGACGGAATCGCCGGCGAGGTCGATGCCGAGGTCATCCTGACTGTGGGCACGGACTGTTCGGTCGGGAAGATGACTGCGACGCTCGAACTCTGTGAGGCCGCGCGCGAGCGGGGCGCTGACGCCGCGTTCGTCCCCACCGGACAGACGGGCATCATGATAGCGGGCTGGGGCAACCCCATCGACCGCGTGGTGAGCGACTTCACTGCTGGGGCGGTCGAGGAAATGATTCTCGACAAGGGCGACCACGACTACCTCTTCGTCGAGGGCCAAGGCTCCATCGTCCACCCTGCGTACTCGGCAGTGACCTGCGGCATCCTGCATGGCTCGATGCCAGACAAACTCGTACTCTGCCACGAGGCGGGCCGCGAGGCGATTCACGGCTACGAGGAGTTCTCGCTGCCGCCGCTACCGGAGTACGTCGACCTCTACGAGAACCTTGCGGGTACGGTTCACGACGCCGACGTCGTCGCGGGCGCGCTCAACACCCGGTCGCTCGATACCGACGAGGGCGCACGCTCGGTGGTCGATGCGTACTCGCGGACGCTCTCGGTGCCGGCGACCGACCCGATTCGATTCGGGACCGACGAACTGCTGGAGGCGCTGCTGTGAGCCTCGACACCGAGTTCGAGCGATTGACGCTCGACCTCGACGACCCGTTCACCATCGCCCGCGGCACGCAGGAGACCGCCACGAACGTCGTCGTACGGGTTTCGGATGGCGAACACGCGGGTATCGGCGCGGCCGCGCCCTCCGAACACTACGGCGAAACTCCTCGTACTGTCGAAGCCGTCCTCCCGAACCTGCTCGCCGTCGTCGAGGAAATCGGCGACCCACACGCGCTGGCGCGCATCGAGCGACGGATGAAAGAGCGTGTCCGGGACAACCCCGCCGCGCGCGCGGCGGTCTCGATTGCGCTGCACGACCTCGCGGCGAGACGCCTTGGCGTTCCACTCTATCGCTGCTGGGGGCTCAACCCCGAGAGTACGCCGGCGACCTCCTTCACTATCGGGCTCGACAGCATCGAGCGGATGCGCGAAAAGACCGAGAGCGCGGTCGCGGCGGGCCACACGGTGTTGAAGGTGAAACTCGGCACCGAGCGTGACCGCGAGATAATCGAGGCGGTTCGTGCCGAAGCGCCCGACGTGCGCCTGCGCGTCGACGCCAACGAGGCGTGGACGCCCCACGAGGCACTCGGCAACATCGACGCGCTCGCCGACTTCGATGTGGAGTTCGTCGAACAGCCCGTGCCCGCCGAGAATCCGACTGGTCTCGAATACGTCCACGACCGTTCGCCGTTGCCCATCGCCGCCGACGAATCCTGTGTGACGCTCGCGGACGTTCCTCGCATCGCCGACCGGGTAGACATCGCCAACATCAAGCTCATGAAATGTGGGGGGTTGGCCGAGGCCAAACGGATGGTTCACGCGGCGCGCGCACAGGGATTAGAGGTCATGTGTGGCTGCATGGTCGAGTCGAACGCCGCCATCGCGGCCGCCTGCCAGCTCGCGCCGCTGCTCGATTACGCCGACCTCGACGGCTCGCTGTTGCTCGCGGCCGACCCCTACGAGGGGGTACCGATTCGCGGCGGCGACATCGACCTCGCCGGTGTGGACGGGCCGGGAACGGGTGCGCGCCCCGCGGACGATTGCCCGTAGAATTATATAAGGTCCCCCGAAAGAGGGTATATGGCACTCGAAACCGTTGTCTTGGCGCTCGGACCGGGCGACGCCGAGCGCATCGACCGGTTGGCCGAAGAGACCATCGACATCGCCGGTCCGTCCGAAGCCACAGTACTACTGGGCCACGTCTTCACCGAGGCCGAATACGAACGCACCATCGACAGGCTGGGCTTCGACGTCACGGCCGGGGAAGTCTCGCCGAACGAGGTAGCACACCGACACGCGACGGTCCGGGAGCTCGGTGACAGGCTCGGCGAGGCGGGCGTCGAGTTCGCCATCGGCGGCGCGGTCGGCGACCACGGCGACAGCATCGTCGGCCTTGCCGAGGAATCCGGGGCGGACTTGGTCATCGTCGGCGGACGGCGGCGCTCGCCGGCGGGCAAGGCCGTCTTCGGCTCTACAGCCCAAAAGGTGATGCTCTCGGCACCCTGCCCCGTCACCTTCGTCCGGGCGGACACGTCCTGATGAGACCGATTCGGGTGCAGGCGGACGGTTTCCTGCCGCCGTTGCCAATAGATATAAGTGAGAGGGTAGATTCCACTCGACAATGGTGACTGGTTCCAACACACATGGGAACGGCGGTACTTCCCGCCGGACCTTCCTGCGGGCGGCCGGCGCGTCGGGGGCGGCGGTCGCGCTCGCGGGCTGTACCCACCCGCTCGCGGGCGTCACCGCCGGGAGCACGAGACCCGGGGCGAAGACCATCCGATGGGTGACCGACTCGACGGCCGCGGACAACGCCGGCGCGATACGGCAGGCGCTCTGGGGGGCAGGACTCTCGAAGGACGTTTACGTCGACGTCATCGCCGGTCCCACCGCGACGGGTGCGCGCCAGTCACAGTACACCCGCTGGCTGTCGGCCGACCTCGCGGACCCGGACATGATGATGATGGACAGCGGCTGGGCGCTCAACTTCATCAACCGGGCCCAAGTCCTGAACCTCACCGAGAACCTGCCCGAATCGACGGTCAATCTCGTCGAGAACAAGTACTTTCAAGCGGCGGTCGAGACGGCCAGAGGCGGCGACGGCGACCTCTATGCGGTCCCCCTGTTTCCGGACTTCCCGACGATGCTCTACCGGAAGGATCTCGTGAGACAGGCCGGCTACAATCCTGAAAGGGAGAACTGGGCCACCGAATCGATGCGCTGGAAGAAGTTCTCGAAGGTCGTCGCCGACGCGAGGGACCAGGCGGGCCTCCCCTACGGGTTTGCCTTTCAGGGCAACATCTACGAGGGGCTTTCCTGTTGTGATTTCAACGAGTTCATGACCAGCTGGGGTGGGGCGTACTTCGGGGGTCGGGACACCCTCTTTGGACCCATCGGGGAGCGCCCGGTGACGGTCGACGAACAGCCGGTGGTCGATGCAGTCAGGATGGTAAAGACCTTCATCTCCGGCTCTGAGGCGCCCAACACGCTCGATGGATACGAACAGATATCGCCGAACGCGGTGCTCAGTTGGACCGAGGACCCCTCCCTGAGCGCGTTCACCGCCGGGAACGCGGTCGCGCTGCGCAACTGGCCGTACGCGATCCCCTCCGCGGGGGAGGCGTTCGAATCACAGAATCAACTCGGCGTCATGCCGATTCCGTACGCTACCACCGAGAAGAACTCGCAGTACAACAACATCGGCGGCCCAACGGCTGCCCTCGGCGGCTGGCACAACGCCATCAATCCGAACACCGACCAGCGCGAGGAGGCACTGGAGGTGCTCCAGACGATGACGAAACCCTCGTTCCAGCGCACGTTGGTCGAAGTCACGGGATGGCTGCCGCCGAACCGGGAGGTGTTCAGTTCGCGGAAGGTGCAACAGATACCCTACACCGGCAACTACATCGAGCAGTTGCGAATCGCCGGCGAGAACGCGATTCCACGTCCCGTCACCGTCGTTTGGCCGCAAGAATCCACGAAGATCGCCCAGCAGGTTCACGCCGGTATGTCCGGCGCAAGCCCGCCGAAGCAGGCGATGAACACGCTGCAAGACCAGCTCGTCGCAATTGAGGAGTTCAACGCACAGTAAATGTCCACAGAACAATCATCCGAGACGGGCGCACAGGGCGGTTCGGGAGTCTACGCCGGCGCGGTGCGCTGGCTCGAAAACCTGAGCGAGACGGCGTTCGCCTACTTGCTGCTGACACCGGCGATGTTGCTGCTGTTGGTGATTTCGCTCTGGCCGCTTGCGAGCACCTTCGAGATGTCGCTGCACGCCGACAGTCTCACCGGTGCCGAACAGTTGGGAGAGTTCGTCGGCTTCAGGAACTACGTCTCGTTGCTCACCGGTCAGCTCAATACCGTGGCGCTCCCACAGCCGTTTTTCGACCTGAGCCAGCCGTTCAAGAGCGCGCTCGTGGTGACGACCATCTTCACCGTCGTCGCAGTCTTTTTCGAGACGCTCATCGGGTTCGGGCAGGCGCTGGTGCTCGACCAGGACTTCCGAGGCCGGCGTTGGGTCCGGGTCGCCATCATCATCCCGTGGGCGGTCCCCATCGTGATTCAGGGGATGATCTTCTTCCTGATGTTCCAGCCCGGCATCGGCTTCGGCGTCGACGTCGTCCAAGCGCTCGGCGGGTCTGGCACCCCGCTGGTCAACAGCGCCGAGGCGCTACCCATCGTCATCCTCGCCGACGTCTGGAAGACCACCGCGTTCATGGCGCTGCTCATCCTCGCCGGACTCCAGAGCGTCGATAGAAGTCTCTACGACGTGGCGAAAGTCGCGGGCGCATCGAAGTGGCAGCAGTTCCGGATGATTACCTTCCCGCTTGTGTTGCCGACGGTGCTGGTCGCCATGCTCTTCCGGACCATCGCCTCGATGCGCGTCTACGGCCTCATCGAGACCGCAAGCAGTTGTACGACCGTTCCGTCGCTCTCCTGTCTGGTCGTCACGACGTTCAGTACCAGACGGTACGGGACGGCGGCGGCGGTGGCGTTCGTGACCGCAGCCATCATCGGTCTCGTGGTGTCGGTGTACATCGTCAGGTACTGGCAGGGTACTCAGGGGGCCGCCTGAGATGGCGGGCGCACAGGCCGATGAAAGCGACGGCGAGGGTGGCCCGTTCACCCGCTGGGTCCAGCGGTCGATCAGCAATCCCGAGCGAACCTACCGCGCGATGTTCTACGTCGTCACCATCTTCTTCCTCATCACGACGCTGTTCCCCTTCTACTGGCTCCTCGTGCTCGCGCTCACGCCCGAAAACGCCATCATCGACATGGGATTGTTGCCAAAGGGGTTCAATCCCGGCGCGTTCGTCACCGTCTTCGAGCGCCTGCCCTTCCACATCTACCTGTTCAACAGCTTCGTCATCGCGCTCGGGACCACGGTCTTCGTGCTCGTACTGGCGAGTCTCGCGGGCTACGTCTTCGGCCGGCTCGATTTCCCCGGCCGCGGCGTTTTGATGCTTCTCGTGCTCGCCATCTCGTATTTCCCGCCGGCGGCCTTTTTGCTGCCGCTCTTTCGGCTCTTTACGGGCAACGTCGCGATAGCGGGCATCAGCAGTCCGATGCTGTTCAACACGCCAGTGGGTATTGGTCTACCGCTCAGCGCGCTGTTCATGCCCCTGTCAATATTCATCCTCACCACCTTCTACGGCCAGATTCCCGACGGGTTGGAGGACGCCGCCCGCGTCGAGGGCACCACCAGACTCGGGGCGCTCTTCCGGGTCATCATTCCGCTGTCGGCCCCCGGTGTGGCGACGGCAGGCGTGCTCACCTTCATCAACGTCTACAACGAGTTCTTCTTCTCCTTCCTGATGACGGATGGACAGGCACAGAACTGGGCCCCGCTCGTCTGGGGCATTCTGGGCTATCAGACCCAGTACACGGCATCGTACAACCTGATGGCCGCGGCGAGCATCATCGGCGTGTTGCCGGTGGCGATACTCGTGGTCATCGCCCAGGAACGAATCGTCAGCGGTCTCACCAGCGGCGCACTCAAAGAATATCAAACCATGGCACGAGTTACACTCGACGGAGTCACGAAACGCTACGACGACGTCGTCGCAGTCGAGGACATGAACCTCGACATCCCCGACGGCGAGTTCGTCACCCTTGTCGGTCCCTCCGGCTGTGGGAAATCGACCACGATGGAGACCGTCGCCGGTCTCACGATGCCCACCGAGGGAACGGTCTCCATCGGTGACCGGGACGTGACGAACCTCCCACCGAAAGACAGGGGAATCGCGATGGTGTTCCAGAACATCGCACTCTTCCCGCACATGGACGTCTACGACAACATCTCCTTCGGGCTGCGGTTGCGCGATTTCGACAAGGAGGAAACGGATAGACGGGTCGAGAACGCTGCCGACATCGTCCAGATGCAGGGCATGCTCGACCGGATGCCGAGCGAGATGAGCGGCGGCCAGCGCCAGCGCGTCGCCATTGCGCGGGCCTTGGTGCGCGAACCCGACGTGTTCTTGATGGACGAGCCGCTGGCGAACCTCGACGCCAAGCTCAGAGTCCACATGCGCACGGAACTCCAGCGCATCCACCGCGAACTCGACACGACCATCATCTACGTCACCCACGACCAAGCCGAGGCGATGACGATGTCAGACCGCATCGCGGTCATCGACGGTGGACGGCTCCAGCAGATCGACGCGCCGCTGACCTGTTACAACGAGCCGGACAACCTCTTCGTCGCGGGCTTCATCGGCTCGCCGAGCATGAACTTCGCCGAGGGCACGGTCGGTGAGGACGGTTTCGAATCCGAACATATAGACGTCGAATTCGACGCCGCATCGATGGTGGTCGGACAGGGGGATACGGTCACGCTCGGCATCAGACCGGAGGACATCCATCCCGCCGACGAGGCCGGCTCGGTCTCCCATCCCACGGCCGAAATCGAGACGACCGTCGACGTGCTCGAACCGATGGGCGATGAAATCTTCGTCTATCTGTTGCTCACCGAGGACGCCGAGACGGACCTCGAAGACCCCGATGCCGGAGACCAGTTACAGATGAGCGTCGACCCGGCCTCGGACATCGCGGCGGGCGACACAGTACGAGTGGTGCTCGACCGCGAGAAGGTTCACCTGTTCGATACCGACTCCGGCGCGGCGCTCGAACACGGGTTGGTCCAGCCGACACAGGCCGAGGGCGCGACCGGCACGGAGGCCGAGACGGACGATTGAGATGGTCACGGACATCGGACTGCTCTACATCGGCGGCATGTCGCTACTGTTCGTCTTCTGGGCGTACGGGCTGGTGTCGTTCGTCCTCGACGTGAAGAACAAGTTCATCCCGCTGGGCCGGCAGTACCTCCGTGGACGGCAGCGCGAAAAGGAGGAAGCGAAGCGCGAAGCCGAACGCGAGGAGCGCGAAGAGCAGTTGTACTGAGAAACGGAGAACGGTATTCTTACAATCCACGGTCGCCTAATCGGATAATATGCCCTCCTCTTCTCCGACAATCGGCATTATCGGGCTCGGAAACATCGGCCGATTCCATGCCGACCGCCTCGTCGACAATGGGGCCGAGGTCGTCGGCAGCGACATCGACCCCGATGCCCGCACTCGCTTCGCCGAGTCGTACGCGACCAACGCCTACGAGGACGTCGCCGACCTCTTTGCCGACGCCGACGGCGTGCTCGTTGCGACGCCGAATCGCTATCACGAGGAGTACGCCGTCGCTGCGCTCGATGCCGGCCTCGATGTGCTACTGGAAAAACCCGTCGCTCACTCGCTCGAAAGCGCCGAAGCGATTGCCGCCGCTGCCGGGGCCAGCGACGGGTTCGTGATGACGGGGTTCAAAAACCGCTTTGCGAACCCCATCGAAGTGTTGAAGAGTTTTCAACAGGAGGGCCGTTTCGGCACCGCCCGCCACGTCGAGGCGAACTACATCCGCCGACGAGGCATCCCCGGACGGGGGTCGTGGTTCACCAGCCAGTCGGCTTCAGGGGGCGGGTCGCTCATCGACATCGGCGTCCACGCCATCGACCTCGCGCTCTACTTCCTCGATTTCCCCGAGGTCGTCGAGGTGTCGGCAACCACCCGGTCGGCCTTCGGTTCGCGGGAGGACTACGCCTACCTCGAAATGCTCGGCGAGGACCTCGGCCCGTCGGATTTCAACGTCGACGACTCGGTGAGCGCGTTCATCCGCTGTGCGAACGGGGCGACGGTGAGCCTCGAAGCCGCGTGGGCCACGAATCGCCCGACCAACCACGAGTTCCTCCTCCGGGGGACCGAGGCCGGGGCGCTGTTCGACCGCAACGAGAACAGTTTGACCATCTACGAGAGCAGCACCGCCGGCGCGGACCACCTGACCGACACGACGGTGACGACACGCCCAAACGACGCCATGCGGGCCGAGCAGGCGGCGTTTCTGGAGGGTGTCGAGAGCGGCACGCCGCCGGAGCGAAACACGATTGCGGAGGGACTGACCGTCCAGCGCGTCATCGACGCCATCTACCGGTCGGCGGATGTAGGGCGGGCGGTGCGCCTCGACGAACAACAGGATGCAACGGCCGAACTCGACTGAACCGGACCGCAGGCACGTCACTTTTCACTCCGCGGTCGATATCGGGAGTCGTTGATGCAACCGCTCGAAATCATCGCCAGACTGCTCGCCGGTCTGGCCCTCATCCTCGCCAACGGGTTTTTCGTCGCCATCGAATTCGCCCTGACCCGTGCGCGCCAGTACCCCGAATCAGAGTTCGTCGAGGAGGGTGTCACCGGTCTCGAACGCGCGTGGGCGATGACCGAGGAACTCGAAATCTATCTCACAGGGTGTCAGGTCGGGATCACAGCCGCCAGCGTCTCGCTGGGTATCGTGGCCGAACCGGCGCTCGCGGCCATCTTCGAGCCGCTGTTCGGCGGGACGGTTCTCGCGTCGATTGGCGCGGGTGTGCTCTTGGCGTTCCTCATCGTGAGCCTAGTACACAAGGTCTATGGCGAGCAGACGCCGACGTATCTCGGCGTCGAGCGCTCACAGCAGGTCTGTCGGTACGGCGCGACCCCGCTGTACTGGTTCACCCGCGTCATTCGACCCATCCTCGACGTGGGCGATGCGGTGGCGAAGTGGACGCTCAAGCTGTTCGGCGTGGAGATGACCGGTGCGTGGCTCGAAACGGAGGCCGACGTCATCGAGGGGCGGGCGGACCTCCATCGCCGGCTCGGCTCGGTGCTCGACGAGGGCGACCTCCCCGAGGAGCGCTACGAGGAGGTGATGAACGCGCTCGCGGTCGGCGAGATGCCGATCAGCAACGTCATGGTGGCCCGCGAGGACATCGCCGCGCTCTCGACGGCGAACACACCCGAAGAAAACCTCGCGGTTGTCGAGGACAACCCCCATCTACGCTTTCCGCTGTTCGACGGTGACGGAAACCTCCACGGCATCGTCTATCTCGCCACGCTCACCAACCGCTTCGAGGAGTTCCGGGACGGCGAGGTCGCCATCGGGGACCTCGCGACGGAGCCAATGACGCTGCCGGCCGACGAGGAGGTCAGCGATGCAGTTGACCGCTTCCAAGAGGAGAACCAAGAACTCGCGCTCGTTACCGACGGCGACGGCGCGATTGCTGGCCTGCTCACCGCGACCGACGCCTTCGAGGCGGTCATGGGCGACCTCGAAGACCCCATCGACGTCTATCAGCGGGCCAGAGAGCGCGAAGAGACGGCCAGTTCAGGTGGTGACCCGGCATGAACGGTCTCGAAATCGCCGCGCGATTGATTGCCGGTCTCGCGTTGATTCTCGCCAACGGGTTTTTCGTCGCCATCGAGTTCGCCCTGACCCGTGCCCAGCAGTACACCGAATCGGAGTTCGTCGAGGAGGGCGTCACCGGTCTCGAACGCGCGTGGGAGATGACCCAGAACTTGGAGATCTACCTGACTAGCTGTCAGGTCGGGATTACCTCTACGAGCATCGCGGTCGGTATCGTCGCCGAGCCCGCGCTCGCAGCCATCTTCGAGCCGCTGTTCGGTGGGACGGTTCTCGCGTCGGTCGGTGCGGGGGCGATTCTCGCGTTTCTCATCATCAATCTGTTGCATCTCACCCACGGTGAGCAGACGCCGACGTATCTCGGCGTCGAGCGCTCGAAACAGGTCTGTCGGTACTGTGCGACGCCGCTTTACTGGTTTACGCGGGTCACCTGGCCGGTCATCCAGTTTGGAGATGGGGCGGCGAAGTGGACTCTCGGGCTGTTCGGCGTGGAGATGACCGGCGCGTGGCTCGAATCCGGTGACGAAGATGTCGAGAGCCGTGCGGACCTGCACAGGCGCTTCGAGGCGGTGCTCGGCGACACTGACATACCGGAAGAGCGCCAGCGAGAAGTGTTGAGCGCGCTCGTCGCCGGTGACGTGCCGGTCCGCACCGTCATGGTCGACCGCGAGGACATCGTGGCGCTCTCGACGGAAAACACGCCCGCGGAGAACCTCGCGGTCATGAAAGAGCACTCCCACTCGCGGTATCCGCTGATGGGTGAGAGCCTCGACGATTTCCGCGGTATCGTCTATCTACCGACGGTCACGAACCGACACGACGACTTCACGAGTGGCGAAATCGACATCACCGACCTCGCGACGGAGCCGATGACGCTGCCGGCCGACGAGGAGGTAAGCGACGCCGTCGACCGCTTCCAGGACGAGCGCCAGGAGCTCGCACTCGTCACCGAAGGCGAGGAAATCGTCGGTCTGCTCACCTCGACTGACGCCTTCGAAACGGTGATGGGCGACCTCGAAGACCCAATCGATGAGAGTGTGCGCCGGCACGGACGCGGCTCGCCGACCGGGGAGTAGACACAGGATGAGACGACCTGAAGGTTTATTCGCTCGGCCATAGCACCGTCGGTATGGACGTTGGCGTACTCACCGTTCCGCTTGGCGACCAGCCGCTCGACGAAACGCTCGCCTACCTCGGCGATCTCGGTGTCGACGCCGTCGAACTGGGTTGTGGCGGCAGCCCGGGCGACGACCACCTCTCCCGCGAGGAGTACCTCGGCGACGAGGCGGCCCACGACGAACTGAGCGAGCAGCTCGACGAGCACGGCCTCCGGGTGAGTGCGCTCGCAACCCACAACAACCCGCTGCACCCCGACGGCGACCACGCTGCCGAGGCCGACACCGAACTCCGGGAGGCCATCGAACTGGCGGCGCAGTTGGGTGTCGAGACCGTCACCACGTTTTCGGGATTGCCCGCCGGCGGCCCCAACGACGAGGTGCCGAACTGGATCACCGCACCGTGGCCGACCGAGCACAAGGAAGCCCATACCTACCAGTGGGAGGTCGCCGTCGACTACTGGTCCGACCTCGCCGGATTCGCCGACGACCACGGCATCGATATCGCCATCGAGATGCATCCCAATATGTTGGTCTACGAACCGACCGGGATGGAGCGCTTGCGCGAGGAAACGAACGAACGCATCGGCGCGAACTTCGACCCCTCGCATCTCTACTGGCAGGGCATCGACGTGCCACGGGCGATTCGGTATCTGGACGAGGGCATCCATCACGTCCACGCGAAGGACACGGGGCTGTACGAGGCACAGGCCGACGTGAAGGGGTATCTCGACACGACGCCGTACACCGAGGAGGCCGAGCGCTCGTGGCTGTTCAGAACCGTGGGCTACGGCCACGGCGAATCCCACTGGAAGGAGGTGGTTTCGACCCTGCGGATGGTCGGCTACGACGGCGCACTCTCCATCGAACACGAGGATTCGTTGACGAGTTCCCGAGAGGGCTTGGAGAAGGCCGTCGACGTACTCTCCCGGGCGGTGTTCGCAACGACGCCCGGCGATGCCTACTGGGCGGAGTAGTTCCCTGAACGACTAAGAACCCCTCGGGAGTAGGATGGGTATGGCACTGCAAATCGGCGTCCTCGGTTATCGGTTCATGGGCAAGGCCCACTCGAACGCCTTCGCACGACTCCCGATGTTCTTCGACGACGCACCCGACATCGAACGCCACACGCTCGTCGGGCGCGACGAAGAAGCGCTCGCGGATGCCGCGGACCGGCTGGGATTCGCCCACACCGAAACCGACTGGGAGAGCGCCATCGAGGCGGTCGACGTCTTCTACAACCTCGGGCCGAACCACCTCCACCCCGAGCCGTCGATTGCGGCGCTCGAAGCGGATATCCCTGTCTTTTGTGAGAAACCACTCGCGCCGACAGTTGACGACGCCGAGCGGATGGCCACCGCAGCGGCCGAAAGCGATGCGATTGCCGGCTGTGCGTTCAACTACCGGTTCGTGCCGGCCATCCAGTATGCGAAGGGTCTCATCGACGCGGGCGAACTCGGTGACATCCGTCACGTCCGGGGGAAATATCTCCAGGACGGGTGGGTCAGTCCGGAGGACCCGTGGTCGTGGCGCATGGACGAGGACCTCGCTGGTAGCGGCGCGCTCGGCGACCTCGGTGCGCACACCGTAGACCTCGCGCGCTTTCTGGTCGGCGAGCGAGCGGGCGATATCGAACGCATCAGCGGCCACACGGAGACGTTCATCGAGGAGCGACCGGTCGAGGGGAGCGACGAAACTCGACCGGTGACCGTCGACGACGCGTATTCGGCACAGGCCACATTCGAAGATGGCGCGATGGGCACTTTCGAGGCCTCGCGGATGGCTCCCGGCCACAAGAACGACCACACGGTTGCCGTGCACGGCACGGAGGGGAGCGTGAAGTTCACGCTCGAACGGCTGAACGAACTGGAGGTGCTTCGTGGGGATGGCCGCGGGTACGAGACGGTGCTCGTCACCGACGAGTCGGACCCCTACGTCGAGCACTGGTGGCCGCCGGGCCACGTCCTCGGCTGGGAGCAC
>CAZJHA010000024.1:0-5329 GCA_964545755.1 uncultured Halobacteriales archaeon
CGACAGCTCACCGGTTCAGAGGAGATGTTGAGATTTCAGTTGGGAACTACCGATTGTCCTCCTCTTCGAGTTTTTCTCCGCGGACACGGAGGGACAGTATATCTCGCCACAACTGCGGAGTACGCTGAGGGAATCGAGTGCTCGCCCTCGGTTTCTGGACCGAAAGACGCCCCGAGAACGCAATTGACGGTATCGGAAGGACCATCGCCATGCATTGGAGCCGTCGATCTCACTTCCTGTGACGTTAACTGTGGATGAGAACCACCATATCCCGTCGGATATGTTTGATAGCCTGTTGCTCGAACTAGTTTTATCCCGAATGCGACCACAGCTCTGTGTAGGTTGATACCGATGACCGAGACAACTGACACCGGAACGCGCCTCGACGCGTATCACTTCTACGAACGAGACTGGGAGGACTACGACCACCTCCACGACGAGTTCGAATGGGAGGTCCCCGAGGAGTTCAACATGGCCGACTATCTCTGTGACCGATGGGCCGACGACGAGGGTCGCGTCGCGCTGTACGCCGAGAACGAAGCCGGTCAGGAGCGGTCGTACACTTTCGGGGAGATGCGAGAGGTCACGAACCGACTGGCCAATCACCTCGCCGAGCAGGGTGTCGAACGTGGCGACCGGGTCGGAGTGAACGCGCCACAGAAGCCGGAGACCGTGTTCGCCCACGTCGCCGCGTGGAAACTCGGCGCGGTCTCGGTCCCGCTGAGCACGCTGTTCGGACCCGACGCGCTCTCGTATCGACTCGACGACAGCGGCGCGGTGGCGTGTATCGTCGACGAATCGAACGTCGACCCGCTACGCGAGGTGCGCGACGACCTCGACACGCTGGAGACGGTTTTGACCGTTGAAGCAAACCCGAAGGAGAACGAATCCGATTTCTGGGACGCCATCGAGACGGAATCCGCCGAGTTCGAGACCGCCACTACCGGAGCCGAGGAAGACGCCATCATCATCTATACCTCCGGAACGACAGGCGAGCCGAAGGGCGTACGCCATGCACACCGCGTGCTCCTCGGGCATCTCCCGCTGTTCGTCACGACCTTCTGCAACATGGAACTCAACGAAGACGACGTCTTCTGGACACCCTCGGAGTGGGCGTGGGTCGCGACGCTGTTCGACGTGGTGTTTCCCGGACTCTACTACGGCCAGTCGGTGCTCGCCTATGCTGGCGGCGCGTTCGACGCCGAGACGGCCTTCGAACTGGTCGAGAAGTACGAGGTGTCGAACTTCTTTGCGCCGGCGACCGCACTGCGGATGATGATGCAGGTCGATTCGTCGGACGACGACGTCGGAGCAATGCGTACCATCGCCAGCGGCGGCGAGTCGCTCGGTCAGTCAGTCGTGGACTGGGCAGAGGAGGTCTTCACCGGTGCGGCGGTTCACGAGGGCTATGGACAGACCGAGGCAAACCTCATCGTCGGCGACTGCACCGCCATCGCCGAGTTCCGCGAAGGCAAGATGGGACGTGCCGGACCGGGCCACGAGATTCAAATCGTGGATGTAGAGACCGCCGAGCCGACGGTCGATACGGGTGACATCGGCGAGATAGCGGTGCGCTACGAGGACGACCCGGTCTGCTTCAAGGAGTACTGGAACAAACCGGATAGAACCGAACAGAAGGTACAGAACGGCTGGCTCCTGACCGAGGATTTGGGGTCGGTGGACGAGGACGGATACTTCACGTTCAAGAGCCGCAAGGACGACGTCATCATCTCGGCGGGCTACCGCATCGGTCCAGAAGAAGTGGAGGAGAGCCTCGCGGGCCACGAGGCAGTTACCGATTCGGCGGTCATCGGCGTGCCCGACGACGAGCGCGGCGAGGTTCCGAAGGCGTTCGTCGTTCTCGCCGAGGGCTACGAGCCCTCCACGGACCTCGGGGACGAACTACAGGAACACGTCAAGGAACGGCTGGCGGCCTACGAATATCCACGCGAAATCGAATTCGTCGACGAACTCCCAAAAACCGAAACCGGAAAAGTCAGACGGGCATCGCTGCGTGATCGCGAAGAGGAAACGGGATAAGGAACCGTATAATCTGCCGGGGCTGCCGAGACATCGCCCCGTCGCTGGCTACGGAAATTTCGACGGCACACCCATATGTTCACCGGGTCGCTAGCGTTCTCCTGTGGGCTCATCTCACGAAACCGCCCCATGGGTTCGCTATTCGCCGACACAGCCACCGCTGTCGTTCTACTCCCAGTTATGAAGTGAATCCATGAAGATGTCGTGGACGTCTTCCTGCGTGACTGGTCGCGGGTTCGTTCGGAGCAGTCGCTCTTGGGTTTCGACGGTTTGTTCTGCGAGCCAGTCGACATCGTCCTCGGAGACGTCTGCAAGCTCCGCGAGTCCACTGGGGAGCACGTTCAGGTCCTGCTGAAGGCGGATGTATTCGGCTTTGGCTTCGTCAGCAGCTTCTCGGGTACTCATCCCGGTCGTGTCGGCCCCGAGCATCTCGGCGACGCGGGCGAAGCGCTCGGGGTCGCTCGCCGCGTTGTAGCCGAGCGTGCTCGCGGGCGTGAGCACGGCGATGGTCTCGCCATGGAAGGTGTGATAGCGGTTGCCGACCGGATAGGCCATCGCGTGACACAGCGTCGCGCCGGCGGTGAGACCCGCAATCGCGCCGAACAGCGCCCCCTGCAACATCGCCGAACGCGCCGCCAAGTCGTCGCCGTTGTTCACCACCTGTCGAACGTTCGAGGAGAGGAGGTCGATGGCCGCCTCGCTGAACTGCTCGGTGACCGGCGTACGGCCCGCGTACGTCGGGCGTGACGCTGGATCGCTCGCGTGCAGGAGGTCGTCGAAGTGGTGAGTCGTGTACCCCTCGATAGCATGGTCGAGCGCATCCATGGCGGTTCGAGCGGTGATATCCGGAGGAAGCGTCGTCGTGAACGTCGGGTCCAACACGGCGGCATCGGCACGGACGTGGTTGCTCGAAATCCCCTCTTTGATGTTCTGTTCCTCGACGGAGAGGATCGCTACCGGCGAGGTTTCCGCACCCGTCCCCGCCGTGGTCGGCATCAGTATTAGTGGGACGTTCGATTCGGTGAGTGCCTCACCTTCTCCTGTGGGTTCGGCGATATAATCGAGTACCTCCCCACCGTTTTCGATGACCGCTCGCGTGGCTTTGGCGGTGTCCATACAGCTGCCGCCCCCGAAGCCGACGTAGAAGTCATAGCCCGCTTCGCCCTGTTCGTCGCGGACGAAGGAGAGACACTCGTCGATGGCCGCGATGGAGGGTTCGCGCTCGACGCCATCGTAGATGTCGGTCTCGAAGCCAGTGTCGTCGAGTTCGTCCGTGACACGCTCGGCATGGCCGAGATCGACGAGGGTTTCGTCGGTGATGAGCAAGCCGTGTGCCCCTTCTTCGACTCCGAGGTCGCGGAACTGGAAACCGAGTTCGGAGACGGAACCACGGCCGAACCGGATTTCGGGCATCTTGAAGTGCCAGACCGTCTCGGGTGTGAGGTCGTGATTCGGAGCGGAAACCGAACGGTCGTAGCTCATCTTACTCCCATCCGTCTTCGATTTCCTCGAACTGGTTCGGGTCGTGACCGTAGACGATCTCCGCGTCGTGTTTCCGTTCGAGTTCCTTCAGGAGTTTCATGCTCCGGAACCAGTGGCGGTGACTCCACAGCAATCCCGCGCCGAGAGGGATTTCGTCTTCGTAGTTATCGGCCATATAGATTTCATCGCCGGCGAACACTACCGTTTCGTCCGGCAGTTGAACCATCGTCCCCGTCATACCGGGGGTGTGGCCGGGCAGGCGAACGAACTCCACGTCTTCGAAGTGGGTCTCACGGTCGCGGTGGAGTACCTGCCAGTTCAGGTCGTGGTCGAAATCGCCCAACACGTAGGCCGAACTCCCCTCGTCGGATTTCGCGCTGTAGTAGGCGAATTTGAGTTCCTCCTCGTGGACGAAAATCGGGGTGTCGGTCCCGTCGAAGAATTCGAGTCCGCCTGCGTGGTCTAAGTGCAGGTGGCTCTGGAAGACGTAGTCGATCTCCTCGATGGAGTAACCCGCGTCTTCGAGGTCGTCGTCGAGGCGGTGTTCGTGGGCGTCCTTCGGGTAGAACGCCTGCACGAGTCCCTCGGGCCAGTGGCCGTTTCCGGCGTCGTGATGTGAGCCGGTATCCCAGAGGATGGTTCCTTCCGGATGGTCGATGACGAAGTTCGGCACTGGAATCTCGGCGTAGTCGGTGTCGGGATTCGGTTCGTCGTGGCTCCCGAGCGTGTTGCCCTCGATGAGGTAGTTCAGGTCGGTTTCGAGCACCCCACGGTCGATGACATCGATGGTAGCATCCACCATGACTCGGATGTCTTGTCGAACCAACTTATACTTACCTCCGAACTACTGTCTCCGTCTCCGTGACCAGATCACCGGACCTGAGCCGTTCGTGTTCGCGCGCGGTATCCATCACGCGCGATGTGCCTCTTTCGCCGCCTCAGAGCCGTAATATTCCATACGTCTCATAGAGGTACTGACGTCGCACACTCATGTGAGCCGCTCTCAGCGTGTGTTTCTTTTTCAGTATAGTGGTATCTTACCCACTGGAGTACCCACCGTCGACGACGAGTTCGTGACCAGTTATGAAGGATGCGTCATCGCTGGCAAGAAAACAGATCGCTGCAGCGATCTCCTCTGGTTCTCCGATGCGCTTGAGGGCATACTGGCTTTCGAGCTTTTCGCGTGCCGCCTCGGGATCGTCTTGCGATTCGAGTCCGCCCCTCACCATCGGCGTGTCGGTGAACCCGGGACAGACGGCGTTCGTACGAACGTCAAAGCGGCCGAGTTCGCCCGCAATCGTTCGTGTGAATGTGGCAATGCCACCCTTCGTGAACGCGTAGGCGGCCGACCACGGTTGGCCGATGACGCCAGCCAGCGACGCCACGTTGACGATGGCTCCCGATTCCTGTTCCTTCAGGTGGGGGATTGCCGCCCGACAGCCGTTCCAAACGCCCTTGGCGTTGATTTCGAAGATTCTGTCGCGTTCTGCGAGCGGGAACTCCTCGATTGCACTGCTGCGCTGGGCGATGCCTGCGTTGTTCACCATGACATCGAGGCTGTGCCTCGCGGCGGCGTCGTCTACCGTCTCCGCGACTGCCGTCGCGTCGGTCACATCGAGTGCTTCGAAGACGGCATCGCCGGGACCGTCCTCGTCTTCGATCATCTCCACCGTCGCCTCGCCACCGTCGGCGTCGATATCGGAAACTACGACAGTCGCTCCCTCGCGGGCACAGCGTTGGGCCGTTGCGCGGCCGATTCCCGATCCACCACCGGTGACGAAAACCGTCCTATCTTCGAATCGCATAC
>CAZJHA010000024.1:5429-16524 GCA_964545755.1 uncultured Halobacteriales archaeon
CAGCGGCGCACTCGCCGGGCTGGCCCAGATCGGAGTGGGTATTCTCCAGAGCGACCCCACGGGCGCGCTCGGCGCGAGCGGGGCCGCACTCGCCGTGATGGGCGTGCTCACCGTCATCAAACCCGACCTCCGGGTGTATCTCTACTTCTTCATCCCGGTCCCGATATGGCTGCTCACCGCTGGCTACGTCGTCATCTCAGTCTCGGGCGCGCTCGGCGGGCCGGGTATCGCCGGTGTCGCCAACGTTGCCCACCTCGTCGGCCTGCTCGTCGGACTCGCCTATGGCCAACGCGTCAAGGGTCGAAAGCGCATGCCAAACCAGCTCCAGTTCGGTGGCGGGCGCGGCGGTGGCGGCATGGGCGGTCCCGGACGCGGGCGCGGACCGTTCTGATGGACCCGGTCCACCCGAAGTTCATCCCCGACCCGGAACGTTCGCGTGCCGAGATGGAAACGCTCCAGCGCGCGGTCGCCGCCGAAGCGACCTTCGCAGACGACCTCTCGTTCGACTCGGCGGCCGTTTCGACGGCCAACACGCTCACATCCGGCGATTCTCCCGTGGTGGTCGGCGTTGACCAAGCCTTCCTCGACGACAGGGCCGTGGGCGCGGTCGTCGCCCTGCGTGACGGTACAGTCATCGAACGCGCGAGCGCCGTGGCCGACTGTGAGTTTCCGTACGTGCCGGGATTGCTCTCCTTTCGGGAGGCCGGAGCCGTCGTCGCCGCCTTCAAGAACCTCTCCATCGACCCCGACCTCGCGGTGTTCGACGGCAGCGGCCGTATCCATTTCCGGGAAGCCGGTCTCGCCACCCACCTCGGCGTCGTCTTCGACCTCCCCAGTGTCGGCGTCGCCAAGGGCCTGCTCTGTGGCACGCCCCGCGGTTCGCTCGATGGACTTTCGGAGGGCACGCGCGTCGCCATCGATGCCGACGAAGACGTTGAGACGGAGGGAACCATCGGCTACGCGCTCCAAACCCGCCAGTACGAGTCCGGAGCTCGAAAGATCAACCCGGTGTACGTGAGTCCGGGCCACCGCGTCGGTCCCGAGACGGCGGCGGACCTCACAGAACGGCTGTGCGACGGCTACAAACTTCCCGAACCGACGCGGCTCGCCGACAACCACGCCGATGCGGTGAAGCGTGACCTGACGGGATGAACCGGCGCGCGAACGGCGGAAGTTAACTACCCGGCCCGAGAGGAATGGAATAGAATGGCGAAGACCGCACTCATCACCGGCTGTTCGTCGGGTATCGGCCGCGCGACCGCCGAAGCCTTCCTCGATGCCGAGTGGACCGTCTACGCGACCGCCCGCGACGAAGCCGATGTCTCGGACCTCGAAATGGCGGGCTGTGAGACCGCCGCGCTCGACGTGACCGACGGCCAGCAAGTCGAAGAGGTGGCCGAGCGCATCGTCGACGAAACGGACCGCATCGACTGTCTGGTGAACAACGCCGGCTACGGCCAGTTCGGACCAATCGAAGACGTCCCCACCGAGCGGGTCCGCGAGCAGTTCGAGGCGAACACCTTCGGCCCGCATCGACTCATCCGGGCCGTCCTCCCCTACATGCGCGACCGCGGCCACGGCCGCATCGTCAACGTGTCGAGCACCGCCGGCCGCTTCGCCACCCCCGGCCGGGGTGTCTACGCCGGCTCGAAGTCCGCGCTCGAAGCCATCTCGGAGGCGCTCCGGGCCGAGGTCGCCGACTACGGCATCGACGTCTCGGTCGTTGCCCCCGGCCCGGTCGATACGGCCTTCGACGAGCGCGCCGACGACGAACTCGGCGGGCTGGAGCGCTCGGGAGCCTACGAGGTCTTCTACGACTACTTCGAGGACTACCGAACGGTCGTCGAGGGCGGCGTCGGCACGGTCAGCCCCGAGGAAGTCGCCGAGGCAATCCTCGATGCGGCTATCGCGCCCGACCCGCCGGCGCGCTATCCCGTCGGACCACTCGCGCAGGCGGCCGAATACGCCCGATTCCTTCCTGCCGGCGTGCGCAACTCGCTGTACGGCCTCGTCCGCCGCGTAGTGTAAACACCCACTTTTTACTCGTCGGGTTCGCACTTCGCGCGAACCACTCCTCGCAAAAACCTGGACTAAAAAGGCCGCTCAATCGCCTGCGGCTCGCTCGCGGTTCGAGTGCTTACCTGCTCCGCTACCGTACCGCGGCAGCCACACCCTCCCCAGCCGATTCGCTCGCTCCCTTCGGTCGCTCACTCACCCCTCGCACGAGGAACGCGCCTTCAGCGCGTCCCCGCGCGCCAACAGCACCAGCACCGTTAGTCGAAGAAGTCGGTCAGTCGGCGGCACGCTTTCTCGACCTCGGGCGAGACGAGCGCGAAGCGGAACCAGTCGGCGCGCGCCTCGCCGAAGGTCTCGCCGGGCATCCCGGCGACGCCAGCCTCGTCGATAAGCCGTTCGGCGTTGTCCACCGTGCCCGAGAAATCGGGAAAGCGCGCCATCACGTAGAACCCGCCGTCCGGGGTGTTGTACTCAGCACCGGCAGCGTCGAGGGCGTCGGTGAACGTGTCGATTCGCTGGCGGAGTCGGGCGCGGTTTCGCTCGTAATACTCTGGACCGGTCGCGCGGAGCGCATGGAGCACGGCGTACTGGGCCGGCCGGCTCCCGGCGACGTTCACGAGCATGTGACGGGTGCGTGCGCCTTCGACCAGTCCGTCGGGAAAGATACCGTAGCCGACGCGAAAGCCCGTGATGGCCATCGATTTCGAAAACGAGTTCGTCACGACTCGATGGGACGAATCGACCGCGAGCGCGCTGGCGAACTCGCCGGTGTAATCGAAGTGGTCGTACACTTCGTCGCTCACGAGAATCGCGTCGTACTCCTCGGCGACGTTCACTAATTCGGCCACCGTCTCCTCTAGATAGACCGCGCCGGTGGGGTTGTTCGGCGTGTTGACGACGATGGCCGCCGTCTCCTCGCTCGCGCGCTCGCGGACGGCGGCGGGGTCGAGCGAGCCATCGGAATCGACCGGGACGTATCGAGGAACGCCGCCGAGCAGTCGCGTTTTGCCGGGGTAGTAGGGGTACACCGGGTCGGTGAGCAGCACCTCCTCGCCGGCATCGCGGTCGAGCGCACCCGCCAGCGCGAGGTAGTTCGCTTCGCCAGCGCCGTTGGTGACGATGACTTCCTCGATGTCGACACCGCGCCGGGCGGCGATCTCCTCGCGAAGCGCTTCGAGTCCCGTGCTCGGCGGGTACTGGTAGTCCGCCCCATCGAAATCGGCGTACTCGTGGAGTCCCTCGCCGATTGCCGGCGGGGATTCCCAGTCGGGACCGCCGCTGACCATCTCGACCACCCCACCCTCTGCGGCCGCCGCATACTGCATCAGCCGGAAGAACTGCGGCGTCTGGTACTCCATACGTTCCCTGACTCCCGGCTCGTACTCGGTCTTTCGGAAGTCGTGGCGCTGGTTTATTGCTCATGGCGAACCGGAACACGTCCATGCCGGATTCCGACGCTATCGAGAAGCGACTCGGCGACGCGCTTCGCGAGACCGACGCTACCATCGCGGTCGCCGAGTCCTGTACCGGCGGGCTGGTCGGGTCGCTACTCACCGACGTACCGGGGTCGAGCGACTACTTCGACCGCTCGCTCGTCACCTACTCCTCGCGGGCCAAGCGGGCACTGCTCGCGGTCAGCCGCGAGAATCTCGACACCCACGGCGCGGTGAGCGAACCGGTCGCCCGTGAGATGGCCCGTGGCGCGCGCGACACCGCCGATACGACGTGGGGCGTCGCCACAACGGGCATCGCCGGTCCCGACGGCGGCACCGACGAGAAACCGGTCGGCACCGTCTTCATCGGCGTCGCCCATGCCGCGCCGTGGACGACCGGTGATTCGACGAGCAGGGTCGAGCATCACGTCTTCGACGGTACACGGGAGGGGATAAAGGAAAAAATCGCCCGGCGGGCGGTCACGGCGGTGCTCGAATCGCTCGACAACCGCGAGCAGGAAACGACTTAGGCACCATCCGCTTCGGAGGAATCGAGGATGAACAAGCGCGGGCACGTACTCAATGCACTCGTCCTGAGCGTCGGTCTCGGCTGTCTGGTCGCTCCCGAACTCGACGTCACGACGCTCCGGACCGTCGTCGCCATCGCCGTGCCCGTGACCCTCGGTGCGCTCATTCCCGACGTGGACACCGCCTTCGGCACGCATCGCAAGACGCTGCACAACCTCCCTGTACTAGCGCTGTTTTTCGTTTACCCCTACTACTTCGGCAACCTCCAACTCGTCTGGATCGGCGTCGCCACCCACTACGTGCTCGACTTGCTGGGGTCGAAACGCGGCATCGCCCTGTTCTATCCCTTCGACCGCGCCGAGTTCGACGTTCCCATCGGCGTCTCGGCACGAAGTCGCTACGCCGGCGGATTGATGGTGCTCATCACGGCGCTCGAACTCGCGGTCGCCGCCGCGGTCGCCTACGACCTCCCTCGTCGACTCCTCGAAAGCGGACTCCGCGCGAGCGGTCTCGCGTGAGTCGAGAGCAGAACAGGTATCACTCGCGGGTGGTTCGGTGCGAACACGATGACTGCAGGCAGAACCGTCGGCGTCTGTGTGGTCGTGTTCGCGGTGCTCGCTGCGGGCGTCGCCGGCATCGCGGGCGCACAGAGTGCACCGACGCCCATCGATTCGTGTCGGACCATCGCCGACGACGGCGAGTACGTGCTCACGTCGGATATCGAGAACAGTTCTCAATCGACGTGCGTCCAAATCCTGTCGAGCGACGTCACTTTCGACGGCGGCGGCCACACCATCGAAGGGGCGAACGCATCCGAGAGCGTCGGCGTGAAGGTGAACAACTCGCTGACGAGCCTCTCGAACGTCACGGTTCGGAACGTCTCGACGACCGGTTGGACGACCGGCATCCTCTATCGTGACGTGCAAAACGGCACCATCGAGAACGTCAATGCGAGCGCGAACCGCCGCCACGGCATCCGCTTGCGCGCCGCGAGCGACAGCCGACTCAAAAACGTCACTACAGTCGAAAACGGCCGCTGGAGTCTCTACACCGTGGGGAACACGACGAACGTCATCGGGGAACGGTTCACGACGCGCTCGGCCGGCAACGTCTCCTTCAGAGCCAACGATGTCGCGCTCACGGGCGTCGGCTCGCCGCCGGGTGGTCTCGAAAACCGCTTGACGGTTGGCCAGCGCCTCGGCGCGGCCGGCACGAGTGGAAACAGTTCGCTCCGTCTCGGCATCGGCTACGACGACCGGAACGTGACGCGGGCGAACGTGACAGAGAACAGCCTCCGGATGTGGCGCTTCGACGGCAACTGGAGTAAACCCTCGGGCGTGAACTTCGTCAATATCAAGCACAACCGCGTCGTCGCCGAAGTACAAAGGGTCGACAACGCGAGCGTCTTCGCCCCGGTAGGGAGCGTCGAGACGCCGACACCCACGCCGACCCCGACCACAACCGCGACCGAGGCGGCCACCAACACGACGAGCAGCTCCGACGGTCCCGGCTTCGGGATTGCCTTCGCGCTCGTCGCGGTGCTTGCGAGCGCACTCGCCCTCCTGCGGCGCTGACTCAGTACACCCGCACGTCTGTGAAGCGGTCCCCGTAGGTGTCCTGTCCGGGATGGGTCGGCTCCATCCCCGAGAGCACGAGTCTATCGAACTTCGTCACGCTGTTTTCGTAGCCCAGATGTGCGAACTCCGCGGCACGCCGCAGTCGGTGAATCATCCCTGTTTGATGCTCGGTGCGCCGGGCCATGCCATCACGGAGCGCCGCGAGTAGGTCATCTTCGGTCTCGATATGTTCCTCGAAGGCCGTCCAGACCTCGCCGACCGTCCGGTGGCGATGGGCATACGAGGACCCGAACGCCGGAAGCGCCAGTTCGGCAACCATCGAGCGCGCATGGCGGTTGTGATAGGCCCAATGCTTGGGGTTGTAGACCTCGACGGCGTCGATGACGTCCCGATAGCGGTCGATGGCCGCGCGACCGAGGCTCACGTTCAGGAACTCGGGGTGAGGGGCCAGCACGACTGCTCCCTGTCTGTCGAGCTCGGCCATTGCCCCCTCTAAGGTGATGAAATCCGGGATTGGACTATCGAGACCGAGCGCGAGGACGTGCCGTCGGTTGCGCCACGACCCGGTGAAGAGTTCGCGGCCCGGCACCACCAGCAGGTCCTCGTCGGAGTGTTCACGCGCCGTCGCCCGGATGTCGGGAAAGCGTGTGAAGTGAGGCGCATAGACCAGTGCGTCGAGTCCGTACCGCTTGGCCCGACGAACCACCTGCTCGTCGAGGACTTTGACGTGCAAGTCGACGCGAAACATCCGGCCCACGGACGGGGTTGACATGGCCGTCGGATAGCGGTTCTGATTCGACGAGACGCCGCGGAGACGACTCCGAGATGTTGCCCTCCGAAGTGTTATAGCGGGACAAGGTCATTCATGAACTATATGCCGGGTGAACGAACGATAATCAGGCGGCGCGCGTTTCTCGCGCTCGGAGCCGGGGCAATCGGTGGCTGCATACAGGGCGATACACCCGGCGGAGGTGGAACGGGACAGGCAACCACCACCCAGAGCGAGTCATCTCCACCAGCAGCGGACAGCGCGACCGAAACGGAGCGAACTCGGACCGGAGCCACGGCGACGAGCCAGCCCGAGGTCGATTCGGCGACCACGGTGCGCGGTGACGTGGGAATCGGAATCGACTCGGACAGAAGCGAGCCGCAGGTGACGGAAACAATCAGTGGGGCGAGCGGGCGCGACCAGTTCGATGACGAAGACACGATTTTCGTCTGGAACGATGCCGATACTGCCCGGCGCATCGCCGTTGCTGTTGAGAAAGGGGAAACGTCCGGCGAGCCGCTGTTTCAGGAAACCTACCGGTTCGAACCCGATGCGTACGTCACGCTCGACGTCTCGAAGTCGGGTGAGTACGTGGTATCCGTCGGTCCCGACGGCGAAACACCGGAAACCGTCGACTTCTCGGTTGACGACTGTAACGACCAATCGTTGTTCGTGACTGTCAAACCGGACGGCTCGGTGCGCTCATCGGGGATGGGAACCGCGATGGGCTGTATGACGATTCAGCCTACAACCCGGTGATAACGGAACCGTTACCGCTCTTCGCTATCCAGCACGCGAATCTGGTCGCCGCGGACGGTGACGGGAATCGGGACGGTAGCCTCGTAGAGTTCCACGGTAACTTGATCCTTGCCCTCGTCGATGCGCTGGACCTGTGCCTTCTCGCCCTTGAACGGGCCGGCGACGAGTTCGACGATGTCGCTCTCGGCGATGCCCTCGACGTCGGGTTTCGGCGAGAGGAAGTGTTCGACCTCCGCAATCGAGGACTCGCCGGGGACGAGATTGCGGGCGTGGGGAATCTCGTCGAGCACCCGTTCGAGGATGGCGTGGTCGTCGGCTTCGACCATCACGTAACTCGTCAGCGAATCCGGCGCGAGCGCGGCGTGAACCTCCTCGGCCTCGCGCTCCATGATCATGTCGGCGACCGTGCGCTCCTGGCTCGCGGTCGTCTTCACTGCGTACATGCCCATCTCAGACCCCTCCCGGGAGGAGGTTCATCAACGTGAATATGAGAAACCCGATGATGCCGATGAGGAGGATACCCGCGCCGGCGATGAGCGCGATGCGAGAGAACTCCTCCCACGAGGGCGTGCTGGCGAGTTTCAACACGCGCGTGTAGCTCGATAGGTCGTATTTGATGTCCATATTCCGCCTACCGACCGCAGGGATTTCTATGTGTTGTTTGGACTACTTCGGAACTATTCGACGTAGTCGATGTCCGAATCGACCTGTCCGCTGGTCTCGTTGGCGAGGTCCGAGCGCCCGTAAATCTGTGGTGAATCGACACCCGTGACGACGATCATCGTCTCCATCTTCCCGGAGAAGCTCTCGTCGACCGACGCGCCCCAGATGATGCGCGCGTCGGGGTCGATGCGGTCGTATATCTCCTCGACGACGCCCTCTGCCTCCTCGATTGACATGTCTGGACCACCGACGACGTTGACGAGCGCCGAGCTTGCACCCGAGAATTCGACATCGAGAAGGGGTGAGCGCAGCGCCGAGCGGATGGAGTCGGTAGCCTTGTTCTCCGAGTCCGACTCGCCGAGTCCGATCATGGCGACGCCACCGTTTTCCATCACAGTACGAACGTCGGCGAAGTCCACGTTGACGAGACCGGGTTTGGTGATGAGTTCGGTCATACCCTTCACCGAGCGCATCAGGACCCTGTCACAGATGGTGAACGCATCCTGCAGCGGGAGATTCGGCGCGTATTCGAGTAGGCGGTCGTTCGGGACGACGATGACAGTGTCCGAGACCGCCCGAAGGCGTTCGAGACCCGCGTCGGCGTTCGCGCGGCGGCGTTCGCCCTCGGCGGTGAAGGGAATCGTGGCGATGGCGATGGTGAGCGCGCCGGCCTCCTGTGCCGCTTGGGCGACGACGGGTGCCGCGCCCGTTCCTGTGCCACCACCCAATCCTGCGGTGACGAAGACCATATCGGAGCCGTCGATGGTCTCGTTGATGTCGTCAAGCGTCTCGCGGGCGGCTTCCTCGCCGATTTTCGGCACCGAGCCGGCACCGCGCCCGCCGGTCTTCTCGCGACCCATCAGGATCTTCGTGTCCGCCTGCACCTGCTCGACGAGGTGCTGGGCGTCGGTGTTCGCCGCGACGAGCTTCGCGCCGTGGATGCCCTCCTTGGCCATCCGGGTGACGGTGTTCGAGCCGGCCCCACCACAGCCGACCACCGTGATCTGGGTCTTGAGGTCTTCGACGACGCCAGCGAGTTCCTCGTTGGTCATCGTCCCCGCCTCGCGCTTGCCGGCCGGTGTCTCGCCCTCGGCGCGGTCGTCTTCGGCCTCGTCGATGGCGTCCTCGATGATCGAATCCATTTGTGTGCGAGTGACGGACCCCGCCTATTTATCTTTCCCCTTCGTCCACGCGCCCGTCGAGGGAAAAGCGGTGCTCGCGCTCTTCGTGGACCCTCGCGGGGTCGATAGTCCGCCCATCGACGGTCACGGATTCGCCGGCGGCGAGGCGACCGAACTTCGGTCCTTCTGGAACGCCCATCTCTTCGGCTTTCTCGGGCGAGAAGGCGCTCTCGCGTGCCACGGCCGTCGCTCCGAGTCGCTCGACATCGTGGTATTTCTCGCGGAGGATTTCGAGAAGCGCATCGAGCATCGACTCCCGTGCGGTCTCGTCGACCAGCGCGCGCCCGCCGAGACGGGTTCCCGACTGCTCGGTGTCGAACGCGAGCGCATGGCGTTCGAGGGTTTCGCGCGCCGCCGCAGCGTCGATGCCCTCGGCTTCGGCGAGCAGGGCGGACGGCAGTCGCCAGCGTTCGGCGCTTTCGATGGTCGCCTCCGCGGCGGGTGCGCCGAAGCGAAGCCCGTCGTCGACACTCGTGAGTCGGCGTTCGGTTTCGGTAACGATATCGAGCGGGACACCCGTGGTCTCGCGCAGCCATGTCTCGCTCACGACCTCGTAGCCGAGACGCCCGATTGTGGCTTCGAGTTCGGGTCGCTCGCCCTCGATGAGCGCGCGCTCGGCCCCGCTTCGCTCGAACGCTCGTCGTATCACGTCGTCCACGCCACCCATCGCATCGAGAGCCCAGTCCGCGCCGATGTGGCCGACTGCCCAGTCGGTCCCGCGAACCACGCGCTCGAATCGGGGGACGTAGTGGCCGCCACCGAAGCCCACGATTCGGCGCTCGCGGTGCGGCGCGACGTCGCGCAAGTCGAGGATGGCGCGGGCGACCGCACGCGCTCCCTCGGGGTCGTTCCACTCCGATTCGGCGCTGCCCAACTCGACGAACATCGACGGCGCACCCACGTCGGTGGGTCCGTGGTGGGTACACTCCATACCTACGTCGTAGTCCGCTGGCGCGTACGCGGCGAGCGAATCGAGGACTTCGGAATGGGCGTTCGGACAGGCGTCGGCGAACTTGCCATCCTGCCCGCCGGCTTCGGCCGGGCCGAAGTTCCCGGTATGGTGAGCCGTGAGGAGGGGACCGGTGTCGCCGGCGTGTTTCGAGGCGAACACCACCATTCTGGGGTCGGTGAACGCTGCGGCGACGTTCGTGCAGTCGAGATGTAGCTCGTCGAATGCGCGCATCTCGACGCCCGGCGCGCGATAGACGTCTCGGCCAGCGCCGTCGGAGCGGGAGCTGTCAGTAGTGTCTTCGAACTCGACGCACTCGCGGAGCTGCTTGCCGATGGCCACAGAGGCGGGGTCGGCGCGGCTGACGAGGATGGCCAGCGAGCGCGCCATCAGTCAGCCCGTTCCGGTTGGCCGGAGCCGCCGACGGCCTCGCGGGCGTTCGTCGCCGTGCGTCCGAGCAGTTCGCGCAGACTCTCGCGGTGGCGGACGAACAGCCCGAGACCGAGAACCAGGTAGACGACGGTATAGACGTAGAGGATGGTGATGGAGATGTTCGTCGCCGCCGGCTCGGCCACCGTCTGAATCACGTAGAACTCCGCGATGACCTGTGAGGCGAACAGGAACAGGAGCGCGACCGCCTCGCGGCCGGACATCTCGAAGTTGGACAGGATGCCGAGCGCGAAGAGGCTCTGGGCGGCGGTGATCCAGATTTCGGCGACCTGTTTCCGGTCGATTGGCAGTCCGCCGATGTGGCCGGCAGCGATGGAGTACACCACCGCAAGCGTCCCGATGAGGAGGGTCCACTGGTTGAGCTTCGAGGAGATGAGCGCGTTGAACCCGGCCGTCGAGCGCGCCTTGTTGACGAGGTAGGCGACGACGATGAGCTCCGGACTCTCACTTGCCAGCGGCGCGAGCCACTGAATCATGAAGAACTCGGGGATTCCGTACTGGAGTCCAAGCCGTTCGAGACCCGTCGCAAAGGGATGGACGGCGATGTAGATCATCGCGCCCGAGAAGGCGAACAGAAAGAGTACGACTGCGATACGGGAGAGCTTGGAGTAGCTCTGGAAATATGCCGGCACGCCGACGTTTTCCTCGTGTTCTTCGACGTCGCCGCGGATGATGATGGCGATGTAGACGATGTAGAGACCGACGAGGACGACGGTGTCGGCGATGCCGATGGTGCCGCCGAGCGGAACGAGGAAGGCAAAGACCGTCGC
>CAZJHA010000025.1:0-16521 GCA_964545755.1 uncultured Halobacteriales archaeon
GCGCTTCTGGAGTCGATCTTCGCCATCAGGCGGCCCCACGAGCCGATGACGGGTTTGAGCACACAGGGGTAGCCGAACGCCTCGATACAGTCCATCGCGCTCTCTTTGGTGAAGGCGACCTCCGTCCGCGGCGTCGGAATCCCGGCTCCAGCGAGCGCGAGGCTGTTTTTGGCCTTGTCGGCACAGACATCGGCGGTCTCGGGGCTGTTGACCACCGGAATCCCGTAGGCCGCGAGGAACTGCGTCGCATACCGGCTCCGGCTCGTCGCCAGACACCGGTCGACGACGATATCGACATCCGCGAGCGCCGCCGGCGGCTCCGAGAGACCGAAGCGCTGGTCGCGTACGTCGATTTTCACGACCTCGTGGCCGCGCTCGCGCAGTTCGGACAGCAGGAGCTTTTCGTCCTGTCTGATGCGCGAGTAGAGGACGCCTATCTTCACGCTTACTCCCCCCAGTCTTCTTCGAGTTCGGGGGCCGTTTCGAGTTCGACAGGGCCGGTAGCGACCACTTCGAGTTCGCCGCCGCAGGTGCCACAGTCGATGATTTCACCGGTCTCGACGTCGTCGTGCAGGGACAGCTCGGCCCCGCATTCGGGACAGTTCGCCATTGTGTCCCCACCTCACCCACGAATCGGCTTAAAGCCTTCGAACTTATATGATATTTTACAAGAAGTGCGGGGCGCTCTTCGCGTCGAAATCGGGCGGTTCGCGCGGTTCGTCGATATCGACGAAGTGAAATGTTCCCCCTCGCGGGGGCGGTCGCTCAGGCATACGTATCCACCTCCGCTTCGAGTGCGCTCTCGGCGGCCGCGAGGCGCTCGCGGCGCTCGGTGAGCCGTTCGCTGTCGCGTTCGACACCGCCATCCATCTCGTCGAGCATCGCCTCGACCGCGGCGGGCGCGGGGCCGCCGACGGAATCCCGACTCGCCACGCTCGCTGCCGGGTCGAGCGCGCGCTCGACTGCCTCGCGCTCGACGTACTCGGTGAGCGCTCCGTCGAGCACCGCGTTCGCGGCACTCTCGATAGCCGCGTAATCTGTACCCTCCTCGGCCGCCGTAGCGACTATCTCGTGGGCCGTACGGAACGGCACTCCGTGCATGGCGAGCAGGTCGGCGACGCCAGTTGCAGTCGAAAACCCATCGCCTGCCGCCGCTGCGAGCGCTTCCTCGTCCCACGTCGCGGTCGCGACCGCGCCCGCGGCCACCTCGGTCGCAGGCACGACTGCATCGACGGCGGCCCACGCATGGGGTGTCGCCTCCTGTAGGTCGATATTGTACGCGCGAGGGAGGCCCTTCAGCGTTGTCAGGAGACCGTTCAGCCCTGCACTGGTATTTCCGGCCGTTGCCCGGACGAGTTCGAGCGTGTCGGGGTTTTTCTTCTGGGGCATGATGGAGGAGGTCGAGGCGTAGTCGTCGTGGAGTTCGATGTAGCCGTCACTGGAGAACTCCACGAGGTCGGTCGCAAGCCCCGACAGCGTCACCGAGAGGGTCGCCAGCGCGCTCGCCGCTTCGACGAGGAAGTCCCGTGTCGAGACCGCGTCCATCGAGTTTTCGATGACGCCGTCGAACCCGAGCAGGTCGGCGGTTCGCTCGCGGTCGATGGAGAAGGGCGTGCCGGCAAAGGCCGCCGCGCCGAGCGGCGAGCGGTTCGTCCGGTCGTACGCCCGGTACAGGCGGGCCGTGTCGCGCCCGAGCGCCTGCGCATACGACGACAGGAAGTGGCCGACGGTCGTGGGCTGGGCGGGCTGGCGGTGCGTGTAGCCGGGCATCGTCGCTTCGGCGTGTGTGCGCGCCGCCCCGACCAGCGCCTCTCGAAGTACGAGCGTCGCTTCCATACTGTCGAGGAGGTCCTCGCGCAGACGATACCGGATGCACGTCGCCACCTCGTCGTTGCGGCTCCGGGCGGTGTGCATCCGGCCACCCGCCTCGCCGACACGTTCGATGACCGCCGTCTCGATGGCGGCGTGGATGTCCTCGCCGTCGAGTGCGTCGTAGCCTGCTTGCTCGATATCGGCGAGCGCCGCCAAAATCGCGCTCGCGCTCTCCGCGTCGATGATGTCCTGCTCGACGAGCATCACGACGTGAGCACGGTCGACCGCGAGGTCGGCCTCGAACAGGCGTTCGTCCGCTGCCATCGAGGAGAGAAAGCCACGGGCGGGGCCGCCGCTGAAGCGTTCGCGCCGCACCACGTCGCCGCTCTCCTCGTTCATCTCAGTGCTCCTCGCTCCCGCTTTCCGTACCGTCGTCGGCGGCCGCCTCGGCCTTTTCGGCGTTTTCGATGACCTGTCCGGCCAGCCGCGACTGGAAGCCGTGGTATTTCGCCACACCCGTGGCGTCGTTCTGTTCTATGCCACCGCCGACGTCGGCGGTGTTGAACGAGGCCGCAGACGCCGAATACACCCCATAGGCGCTCTCGCGGCCTACGGGACGGGCCTGTCCACCCTCCAGTTTGATGGTCACAGTTCCCGTGACGCGCTCTTGAGTCGAATCGATGAACCCCTCCAGCGCGTCGACCAGCGGCGCGGCGAGCAAACCCTCGTAGGCTTTCTCGGCCCACTCGTGGTCGACCCCCTTCTTGAAACTCCGTTCTTCCTTGGTGAGCACGAGGTCTTCGAGGGCTCCGTGAGCGTTCAAAAGCACTGTGGCGGCGGGATGCTCGTAGTTCTCACGGACTTTCAACCCGAGCATCCGGTCTTCCATCAAATCCGTCCGCCCGACGCCGTATGCGCCCGCGGCCGCGTTGAGCCGCTCGATGAGTTCGATTGCAGCGAGTTCCTCGCCGTCGAGCGCGACGGGATAGCCCTCGTCGAACTCGATTTCGAGCAGTTCACTCCCACCTTCGGGGGGCTGGGTCCAGTCGTAGATGTCCTCGGGCGGGACGTAGGATGGTTCTTCGAGGTCGCTGCCTTCGACCGAGCGACTCCAGAGGTTGGTGTCGATGCTCCACGCGCCGCCGTCGCCGCCCTCTACAGGCAAATCGCGTTCGGCGGCGTAGGCCTGTTCGGCCTCGCGGGTGAGACCGAGTTCGCGTACGGGCGCGATGACGTCGAGGTCGGAGGCGCGCCAGACGGTCTCGAATCTGAGTTGGTCGTTGCCCTTGCCCGTGCAGCCGTGGGCAAGTGCGGTGCAGTCGTTTTCGAGCGCCACGTCGAGGATGGCCTGTGCGATGACGGGTCTGGCGAGCGCCGTGCCGAGGGGATAGCCCTGATAGGTTGCGTTCGCGCGGACGGCGTCGAGACAGGTCGCGGCGAACGCTTCGCGGGCGTCGACCACGTGGTGTTCGAGGTCGAGCGCGGCGGCGGTCGCCTCGGCCTCGTCGAATTCATCCTCCGGCTGGCCGACATCGACGGTGACGCCGACGACATCGTCGAAGCCGTATTCCTCTTCGAGAATCGGGACGCAGACTGTCGTGTCGAGCCCGCCCGAGAAGGCGAGCGCGATGCGGTCGGAATCGGATGCGGATGGTGAGTGTGTCATTTGATGGGTAAGGGGATAATTCGCCCAGCGACCCTTCGGGTATGCTGGAGAGCGTAGCGAGTCGATGAGAGAAGTGTATGCGGGCCTAACGGCCCGGTCGTCGCGGTCGGAGCGCGCACGCGCCGGCAATGGAGGAACCGGCGTCGTGTGTCCGCGTCATGTGTATCCTGTGGACGGGTGGACTATTAAACGCTTCCGGGTCGGCAACGCTTGCGCCGACCGACCATCGACCGGCAGGGTCATTCCGTTCGCCGCGCTCTCTCGGCTGTGTTCAGCCTCAACGTGCCGGCTCCCGGTCGAGTGGAGCGCCTCGCCGCGGAACTCCACCCCCGGCTGGCGGGCTTCGAGCGCGTGCGCGAGCGCCACTCGCTAGTCTGCAAGCGCTTCGAGTGCGAAGAGTACGACCGGCTGGCCGAGCGCGTCCGGTGGGTGCTCGACGGCGCGCCGGCCGTCGTCGCGCGCGTGACGGGTATCGAGACCTTCGACGACCCGGTTCGCGGTCCGGGTCCGGTGGTATATCTTGCCATTGAGAGTCCGGGTCTCGTGGCCATCCACGAGCGCCTCGTCGAGGAGTTCGGCGCGCTAGCCGCCCTCGAAGGCGACGAGTACGTCCCCCACATCACCCTCGCCCGTGGCGCGAGCACCGACCGCATCGAATCCCTTCTGACGCTCGCTATCGAGCCAATCGAGTGGACCGTCTCGGAGCTATATTTCTACGACGCTACCCACGACGAGCGCGTCAGCACGCTCTCGCTACCGCTGTCGTACTGAAAAAAGAGACGTTACTGCCAGTCCGCGAGCGTGGCTGCCTCGGCGAGCGGGAGCGCAAGCCACGCGTCGTCCCGCGAGATATCGGCGATGACGAACCGCTCGACGCTGCCGTCATCGTCGACCGAGGCCATGACGTCCTCCGCGGGGCCGGCTGTCGCCACAGCGGCCGTATCTGGCGTCATACTATGTGAGTACATACCACTAACATATAAACTCACCGGACCGTCATCGCTTCCCACGACACGGAATCCGCCTCGGCGTGGGTGTCGAAACCGTGTGAAAACGCGACACAGGACGTGGGAGGGCGGGACACAACACAAAACTTATGCGCATACGGCAAAACTCCTTCAATTGGAATGAAAGACGGTAACAGACAAACACGGCGTCGATTCCTTAAAGCAACTGGCGGCGCGGCCGGGGCGCTCGCGCTCGCCGGCTGCACGGGTGGTGGCGGTGGTGATGGCAACGGCTCCGGTGGGAACGGAAGCGGTGGCGGCGGTGGCGGTAACGGCTCCGGCGGCAACGGAAGCGGCGGCCAGCAGACCCAACAGAACATCGAGGCCGACCGGTCGAAGGTACTCCAGCGCATCAACAGTACCATCACGACCTTCGACCCAGTTGCGGCGACCGACGAGGCCAGCGGGTACGTCAATCAGCAGCTGTATTCGATGCTGATGAACTACCCCAACGGGAAAGCCGACGCCGTGAAGGGCCTCGCCAAGAGCTTCGAACTCTCGGAGGACAACACCACGTATACGTTCACGCTGAAGGACGCGACCTTCCACAACGGCGATACGGTCACCGCACAGGACGTCATCTACTCGTGGGAGCGTCTCGCCGCCTCGTCGAACTCCCGCCGTGCGTACTTCATTCTCGACTCGCTCGGCGTCGACCACGAGACGACAACCCAAGACGGCGAGGAGGTCTATCAGCCCGGCTCGCTCGCACTCAACGCGGTCGACGAGAAGACCCTCGAAGTCACCCTCTCGGCGCCGTTCCACGCGGCCCAGGAGATGATGGCGTACACCTCATTCGCGGTGATTCCGGAGGGCATCGTCGGTGACATCGAGGGCTACGACGGCGAGATGCCCCAGCAACGCTTCGCCACCAGCAACCCAATCGGGGCCGGTCCGTTCAAGTTCGAGACGTGGAACTCGGGCACCGAAGCCGAGGTCTCCCGGTTCGAGGACTTCCACGGCGGCGCGGCCTCCATCGCGGGCGTCCACTGGCAGATCATCGAGAAGAGCTCGCCACGGTACAACTACGCGATGCAGAAGAGCGCCGATGTCTTCGGGATTCCGACCTCCTTCTACAACCCGAGCAAGGTCAACGTCCAGCGCGGTCCCGACGAACTCGGTCGCGAGTTCGGTACGTACGGCCCGATGCGCAACGGCAGCACGGTCCAGTACATCGGCGTGCCCGAAATCAACACCTACTACGTCGGATTCAACATGACGAAGGTCCCGGCTCCGGTGCGGAAGGCGTTCGCCTACGTCGCCAACCAACAGCAGCTGACCCAGCAGGTGTTCAAGGGACGCGGCGAGCCGGCCTATCACTTCACGCCGAAACCCATCTATCCGGGTGGGTCGAAGGCCTACACCCAGCACGCCAAACAGAACTACCCTTACGGGTACAACAAAACTCAGATCGATAAAGCGCGGCAAGTGATGGAGGACGCCGGCTACGGGCCGAACAACCAGTTCACCGTCCAGTGGACGCAGTATCAAGACGATACGTGGCTCTCGATGGCGAAACTGTTCCGGGACCAGCTCTCGACGGCGCACATCCAAATGCAGATACAGCAGACGCCGTTCGCGACGCTCACCGAGCGCGGGCGCAACGGCCAACTTGAGGCCTACACCCTCGGCTGGATCGCCGACTGGCCCGCGCCGGACAACTTCCTGCAGCTGCTCAACCCGCCGAACACCGACACCTCCGCCGAAGCACCGTTGTCGTACCTCAACTGGCAGTCAAACGGTAGCTCGGCCCAGCAGGCCACCCAAGCCTACGAGAAGGTCTCGAACAATCAGGCCCCGACCGACCAGGCCGCACAGGCCCGCAACGAGGCGTACACCCAAATCGAGGAGGCCAACTGGAACGATATGGCAACGTTGCCCATCTATCACGTTCTCGGCCAGCGCTTTAACTACGACTGGGTCGACATCCCGCCGTACGGCGGGATGGGCGATAGTCGTCAGAAGTACGACGACGTGAAGATCGCCTCGCAGCGCCAGTAACCGCGCTGGCCGTCGATTTTGCCGTTCGCAGCTGGCATCGATTGCGGTAAGGATTGTTCGAACCCGAACGAAAGATATAATGAATTCACCTCACATACGAGGACGTAGCATGCATCTCAGTACCGAAGTGAGTACAGCCCCATGAGCCGGTGGGGATACTTCCTCAGACGGCTCGTGCTGGCGATACCGGTCGTCATCTTCGGCACGACGATCACGTTCATGCTCGTCAGGCTGGGTCCCATCGACCCGGCGGCGGCCATCGTCGGCATCGGCAACCCGCAGGGAATCGCCCGTATCCGCGAGCAGCTCGGGCTGAATCAACCGCTCTGGCAGCAGTATTTCGACTTCATGGTCAACATGTTCACCTTCGACCTCGGGCAGTCATGGGTCATCCAGCCGGGGCGAGATGCCTATAGTCTCATCGTGAGCTACGCGCCACGCACCATCTGGCTCGGCATTTGGTCGGTCATCATCGCGCTGTTCGTCGGCATTCCGCTCGGCTTCTATGCGGGGCTGAACCCGAACACGCTCGGCGACTACTTCGCCTCCTTCGGCGGTATCGTCTGGCGGGCGATGCCGAACTTCTGGCTGGCCATCATCCTCGTGAGCGCGCTCGTCCAGTCAGAAGACATCCTCTTCGGCTTCAACTGGTCGACCTGGCTCGTGCCGACCGACATCCTGACGCCGCCGAACTTGAATTTCCTTTCGAACCCGCTCGGGGCGGTCACGAACCCGATTGGGTGGTGGCTAACGATTGGCGCGAACGGCTCGTTCCTCGCGGCGCTGAAACAGATCGCGCCGGCGGCAATCGTCTTGGGGTCGGCCTCGATGGGTAACGAGATGCGCATCGGCCGCACCGCGGTGTTGGAGACGATCAACTCCGAATACGTTGAGACCGCACGCGCGAAGGGCGTCTCCGGGCGGAGTCTCGTCTGGAAACACGTCTTCCGGAACGCGCTCATCCCGCTGGTGCCCATCATCACCGGCGAGGCATTCTTGCTCATCGGCGGCTCGGTGCTCGTCGAGACGGTCTTTGCCATCAACGGCATCGGCTACCTGTTCTTCCAGGCGGCCATCAACTCCGACCTCCCGCTGCTGGGGGCGCTGATGTTCATCTTCATCCTCATCACCGTCGCGACGAACATCCTGCAGGACCTGTTGTACACCCTCATCGACCCGCGCGTCGGCTACGAAAGTGAGTAATTCATGAGTGAGACACCAACCGACGAGGAAGTACCGCTTCGGGACCGCATCGCGGCGAACCCGCGTCCGGCACTGCGGTGGCTGGCGGGTGCGGCCGTGCTGTTCGCGCTCGAACTCGGCGCGTTCGTCGGCGTCGTCATCCAACTCGTGCTGTCGGTCGCACGCCTCGTTCCGTCGAATCCCGGTGCGGGTGCGCTCGTCAGCGCCGGCGAGGCCGTCGAGGCGATTCCGACGCTGCTCTCGCGGAGCCTCATCCCGAACCGTGGCTACCAGACCGCCGGCGGCGAGTGGATGGGGACGTTCCTCGGGCTGGAGCCGGCGTATGCGTGGCTGTTGCGGGTCGTGCTCATCTACGCCTACGCGTTCGCGTGGCTCGGCTGGTTCTGGGTCGGCTACCGCTGGTTCCGCGAGAACTATCGCTACGCCGACTGGACGCCCCGCGACGACGTGGTCGACCGGCTGCGCTCCCATCGCTGGGGACAGTTCGGGTTCATCCTCGTGCTCACCTTCTTCATCATGGCGCTGTTCGCGCCGGCACTCGGCCCGACGACCGTCGAGGCGAACATCCAGGAGCCGTACTCTCATTACACCCAATACTACGACGAGGAACTTGACTCGGTCCAGAACGTCACTGTCGGGACCGCGAACCTCGGCGCGACCTCCCAAGGGACGCCCAGCTCGAACGTCGGGCCGTGGAGCTACGACGACTTCGGACGGTTCCATCCATTTGGAACGATAACGAACGGGAAGGACCTCTTCACGTTCATGGCTGCGGGGGCGCGCATCTCGCTGATGATCGGGCTGGTCTCGCTTCTGGCCGCCGGGTTCATCGCCACCACCCTCGCCATGCTGACGGCGTACTACAAGGGGCTTGCCGACCTCGCGACGGTCATCACCAGCGACTCGATTCAGTCCTTACCTGTGCTACTGGTGCTCATACTCGCGTCGGCGGTCTTTTCGAGCACGTGGCTCGCGAACGTCTACAACGGGGCCGTCATGCTGATACTCATCTTCTCGCTGACGTACTGGCCCTTTTTCTGGCGGTCGCTGCGCGGTCCGGCGCTCCAGATCGCCGAGGAGGAGTGGATCGACGCCGCAAAGAGTTTCGGCCAGAAGCCACGCATCATCATGCAGAAACACATGCTTCCCTATGTCATCGGCTACCTGCTCATCTACGCGTCGCTGACCCTCGGCGGTATCATCATCGCCGTCGCGGGACTGTCGTATCTCGGTCTCGGCGTGTCGCCGCCGACGCCCGAGTGGGGGCGGGTCATCTCCTCGGGCCAGCCCTACGTCGCAAGCGTCTCGTGGCATATCTCGCTGATTCCGGGCATCCTCATCACGCTCATCGTGGTCGGGTTCAACGCGCTCGGCGACGGCATCCGTGACGCGCTCGACCCACAGAGCGAGGGCGCTGAGGGAACCGATGGCGGCGAGGCGGCCGTCGCCGGGGGTGGTGGCGCGTGAGCACCCAACTCCCGCGTGAGCGCACCGCCGGCGAGACAGTGCTCTCCGTGGAGAACCTCCGGACGGCCTTCTTCACCGACAAGGAGACCATCCGTGCGGTCGATGGCGTGAGCTTCGACGTTCGAGAGGGCGAAACCGTAGGTATCGTCGGCGAGAGCGGCTCGGGAAAGAGCGTGACGGCACGCTCGATAATGGGTCTCATCAAATCGCCGGGACGCGTTCTCGACGGGAACATCAACTTCCGCGACCGCGATGTCCTCACGCGGCTGGCCGACGCCAATCAAAAGCGAACGGCCGACGTCGCCGGTCTTTCGGAGGACGAACGCGACCGCGCCGTCGACGACGATGACTTCGTCTTCGTCGAGGAGTGGGACGACAACGAGCCTGCCGACGGCTACGTCGACGTGACGCGGATGCCGGATTCGGCGCTCCGAACCCTGCGCGGCAACGGCATCGCCATGATATTCCAGGACCCGCTGAGTTCGCTCAATCCCGTCTACACCGTCGGCAATCAGATCAAGGAGGCCCTCCGCCTCCATCAGGGTCTCCGTGGACAGGCGGCCACCGAGGAGGCCATCAATCTGCTCGAAGCCGTCTCGATTCCCGACGCCAAACGCCGTATCACGGAGTATCCCCACCAGTTCTCCGGTGGGATGCGCCAGCGGGCGGTTATCGCGATGGCGCTGGCCTGCGAACCCGAACTGCTCATCTGTGACGAGCCGACGACGGCCCTCGACGTGACCATCCAGGCACAGATCCTCGAACTCCTCTCCGACATTCAGGAGGAACGCGGGCTGTCCATCGTCTTCATCACCCACGACATGGGCGTGATGGCCGAGATCGCCGACCGGCTGAACGTGATGTACGCCGGCGAGATCGTCGAGACCGCGCCCGTCGAGGAGGTGTTCGCGAACCCGAAACACCCCTACACGCAGGGATTGCTCGAATCGATTCCGGGCCGCCACCCCGACGAGGAGCGCCTGCGAACCATCGAGGGCGACGTGCCGACGCCGAACGAACCCGCAACGTACTGTCGGTTCGCGCCGCGATGTCCCGAGGCGTTCGCCGAATGCGAGAGCGTCCATCCCGTCTCGGTGTCGGTGAACGAGGGCGCGGCCGACCACACCGCCGCCTGCCTGCTCTATCCGGAGGACCAGTCCCGGGAGAACGCCGTCGAGACCCATCGTCAACGTGGCGAGGACAGCGAGGAGGCACTCGATGAGTGAAACCATCCAACGCGAGGAGGAAGCATCGAGCGGCGAGACATTAGTCGACGTCGAGAACCTGAAGACCTACTACGAGGACGGGGGACTGCTCTCGGACGAACCGGTCAAGGCCGTCGACGACGTCAACCTTCACATCGAGCGCGGCGAAACGCTCGGGCTGGTCGGCGAGTCGGGCTGTGGGAAGACCACGCTCGGACGGACGCTCGTCCAACTGGAGTCGGCAACGGCGGGCACAGTCGAGTTCGACGGGACCGACGTGACCCAGCTGTCGGGGAGCGAACTGAAAAACTGGCGGCGCAACGCCCAGATCGTCTTTCAGGACCCAGAATCCAGTCTCAACGACCGGATGACTGTCGGTGAAATCGTCCGCGAACCGCTCGACGTCCACGACTGGAAGACCCCCCGGGAACGTCGTCAGCGGGTGCGCGAACTGCTCGAAACCGTCGGACTGCGCGAGGAACATTACTACAGATATCCCCACCAGTTTTCCGGAGGACAACGCCAGCGTGTCGGCATCGCGCGGGCGCTTGCGCTCTCGCCGGAGTTCATCGTGCTCGACGAACCCGTCTCGGCACTGGACGTCTCGGTACAGGCGAAGATCCTGAATCTCCTTGAGGACCTCCAAGAGGAGTTCGGACTCACGTACCTGTTCATCGCCCACGACCTCTCGGTGGTGCGCCATATCTGTGACCGCGTGGCCGTGATGTATCTGGGGAACCTCATGGAGGTCGGTCCCGCCGAAGAGCTGTTCACCGACCCGGCGAACCCCTACACGCACGCGTTGCTGTCGGCGATTCCCGAGGCGAACCCTGGGAGCGACAAACAGCGCATCACGCTCCGGGGTACGCCGCCGAGCCCACGCGACCCGCCGACGGGCTGTCCGTTCAGCACGCGCTGTCCGGCGAAGATCAGGCCCGAGAAGTATCGTGATACCGACGACGACCTCTGGGAGCGCATCGAGGTGTTCCACGAAGTCTTGCGCGAACGTGGACGCGCCGAGCGCTCGCTCTCGGAGCGTGCGCGCGCACTGCTCGGTATGGAGACCAGATTCTCTGACGTCGAGGAGATGCACGAGGAGCTGTTCGGCGACGTGCAGGTCCCGAACGAAATCCAGAGCCATCTCGACGCGGTCGAGGAACGTCTGCGCGACAACGACGAGGAGGGGGCAATCGCCCGTCTGCGCGAGGAGTTCGGCAGCGAGTGCGATACGGAGATGCCGGCCCACCACGAGGTGGGCGAGGCGGGGCGGACGAGTCTCTGTCACCGCCACAAAGACGAGCACGAGGAGCCGGGCGAGTTCTTCGCCCACACCGTCTTCGACGAGCAGTGATGGCCGCCGACCGGCCGCGACCGGCGGCGTTTCGACTGCGGCAAGCTCTCGACGCGGTCGTCTACTCGCTCGCGTTCGTGGCCGTCCTCGTTATGCTGGCGGCCGTCGTGAGTTTTCCCCTCGGTGCGGGCTGGGTCGGCGTGAAGTTCGCGCTGTTTTTCGTCGGCTTCTTCCTGTTCGGGCTGTCGGCGTTCCGACTCCGGCCGACGCCGCCGTGGAAGGACGAAGACCCGGCGAGTGACGACCGCGACGAATCGCGCTTTCAGGCGGCCGTCCAGCGACTGCCGCCGCTCGGACGGTACGGTCTCGCACCCGACGAGCGACTGCCGCCGCCGGCGAAACTGTTCGTCGCGAGCGTGCTCGTCCTGGTGACGTCGTTCGTGATGGAGGCGGGCTTCGGCGTCGCCGCCTGAGCGGGCAACAGGCTTTACACGCCGCGCTCGAAAGCGTCCGTATGCCAGAAACGAGTGAGAACGCCGACCACGGCGACCGACTCGCTGCTCGGGCCGACGGTCTCAAGGAGGCGTGGGCGGCGACGCTCGAGGACATGGACGCCCTCGCCGAGGAGTACGAAGCCGACGGCTGGGCGACGCTGACGATTCCCGCCGGCCACACCGCGACCGAAGCGCCCGAAACCGGTGACGAGGGTCGCTTCGGGCTGGTGTACGTGATTCCCGACAACTACGCCGAGGAGTTCTCGGCGGCGTTCGAGGACGGCGCGTTCCCCCAGTACGACGTCTTTCGCAACGAATCGCACGGTCAGGTGTTTCTGGTGACGCTGCTCGCCGACCCCGACAGCGAGACGGCGGTGTTCGTCGCCGGTGGGTTCGAGCGCCGTGGCTCGCGGCCGTTGATGGGTGCCGCCAGCGAGGCCGGGACGATGTACACGCATCTCCAGACGCTCGACGGCACGCGATTGGGGTCGTTCGAGCACGACGACCCCGAGAAGTTCTTCCCGGCGACCGACTACGACGCCGTCCGGTAGCCCACGAAGTGGAAGGGACTTTGTAGGTGGGAAGCCAGTGAACGCTCATGAACGTCGCCGACGCGATGACGCCGCGCGAGTCGCTCGTCACGGTTTCGCTGCCCGGGACGCGCGACGACGCGCTCGAATACCTCCAGGAGCGTGCGTTTTCCTCGGTCCCCGTCGTCAAGGGCGAGGGCGACGACGAGGAGTTTCGGGGGCTGGTCTCGCGACAGACCCTCATCGAACGGCCCGACGAGGACCAGCTCGCGCTGCTGGTCGAGGACGGTCCGACGACGACCTCCGAGACGACCATCGAGGCGGTTGCCGCAACGATGGTCGAAGAGCGCGCCCGCCGCGTGCCGGTGGTGGACGGACGACTGGAAGGTATCATCACCGTCACGGATGTGGTGCGGGCGATTGCGGAGGGCGAGGCCGCCGGCGACAGTCAGGTCGGCGACCTCGCCTCCAGAACCGTGAACACCGTCTACGCCGGCACGCCGCTGCCGGTCGCCGAGCGCGCACTCTCCCACTCGGGCGTGCCCTACGCCGTGGTGCTCGACGACGACGGCGAGATGTGTGGCGTGCTCACCGAGCCTGACGTCCTTGCGGTGGCTCGGGTCGTCGAGGGTGAGGCCCGCACCGGCGACTCCATCGCCGGACAGGACGACGATTGGATGTGGGAGGGAATCAAGGCCGTCGGCAACCGGTATTTCCCGACGCGCAACGTCGAGATTCCGAACGAGCCTGTTCGGGAGTTCATGACGAGCGACGTCGTGAGCGTCGGCACCACGCGGACCGCACAGGAGGCTGCACGGGCGATGATAACGAACGACATCGAACAGATTCCGCTGGTCAGCGGGAGTGACCTCATCGGCGTGGTCCGGGACGTGAACCTCCTGGAGGCGCTCGATGGCTGACCCCGAGACCGCCGCCGGTGCGGACGCCGCAACGCTCGCCGAACTCGCAAAGCGCCGTGGCTTCTTCTTCCCCGCGAACGAGGCCTACGGTGGCGCGAGCGGTTTCTACACCTATGGTCCGGAGGGTGCGGCGCTCAAGCGCAACCTCGAAGCGAGCTGGCGCGAGCGCTTCGTCACCCGCGAGGACAACATGGAGATCTCCTCGCCGACGGTGACTCCGGAGGCGGTGTTCGAGGCCTCCGGGCACTTGGATGGGTTCGACGACATGATCCTCGAATGTCCGGAGTGTGGCGCGAGCCACCGCGCTGACCACCTCGTCGAGGACAATACGGCTATCGAGGAGGCCGAGTCCCTTGGTACTGAGCGCGTTGCCGAACTCATCGCCGACAACGGTATATCCTGCCCGTCGTGTGGCCGAGAACTGGCCGGCGAGCCGGTCGAGGCGTTCAACCTGATGTTCGAGACGTCCATCGGTCCCGGTTCGTCCTCGCCGGGCTATCTGCGTCCCGAGACTGCACAGGGCATCTTCGTCGAGTTCCCCCGCCTCGCCGAGTACGCGCGCAATCAACTCCCCTTCGGCGTCGCCCAGATCGGCCACGGCTACCGCAACGAGATCAGCCCGCGGCGCTCGCTCATCCGGGTGCGGGAGTTCACGATGGCCGAACTCGAACAGTTCGTCGACCCCGAAACGGATGGCCCACCAATCGAGCCGGTCGCGGACGTCACGCTGCCGCTTTACTCGGCGGCTGCACAGGAGTCCGAGGGGGGTATCGAGCGACTGACCGTCGCAGAGGCGCTCGATACGGGCGTCATCACGAGCGAGTGGATCGCCTACTACCTCGCCATCGCCAGAGAGTGGTACGAGAGCGTCGGCGTCGACATGGGCCGATTCAGATACCGCCAGCACCTGCCCGACGAACTCTCCCACTACGCGAGCGATTGTTGGGACGCCGAGACCGAACTCGACGGCAACTGGATCGAGATCACCGGCTTCGCCGACCGCGGTGCCTACGACCTCTCGAAACACGACGAATACTCCGAGGAGGACTTCTCGGTGTTCAAACCCTACGACGAGCCACGGACCGTCGAGCGGCCCTCGGTCGAACCGGACATGAGCTATCTCGGTCCCGAATTCGGCACGGATGCCGGCGACGTGGCCGACGAACTCGCTTCCCTCGTCGAGCGGGACCCGTCGGCGTTCGACGGCGAGGCAGTCACCGTCGAAACCGACGACGAGAGCTACACCGTGCCGACCGAGGAGACCGGCTTTGCGGTGCGTACGGAGACCATCACCGGCGAGCACGTCACGCCACACGTCATCGAACCCTCCTTCGGCATCGGGCGCGTGCTCTACACTATCCTTTCCCACAGCTACCGTGAGGACACCGTCGAGGGAGAGTCCCGGAGCTACCTCGCCTTACCTCCGAGGCTCGCACCGACATTTGTGGGGGTGTTCCCGCTGATGGACAAGGACGGGCTGGGCGAGCGCGCCCGCGAGGTCGCCGCCGACCTTCGCGAGGCCGGTTTTTCGGTCGATTACGACGATTCGGGTAACATCGGGCGGCGCTATCGCCGACAGGACGAGGTCGGGACACCGTACTGTGTGACCGTCGATTACGAATCGCTGGAGGGGGGGACGGTGACGGTGCGCGAGCGCGATTCCACGGTCCAGACGCGCATCGCCACCGACGAGCTGCCCGCCCGGCTCGCGGCGCTGCGGGCGGGCGAGTCGCTCGACGCCTGATGGGCGAACTCAAGCGTCGGGCCGTCCACGTCAGTGGCACGGCGCTGCCGGCGGCGTATCTCCTCGATGTCATCACCTACGAGCAGTTTCGCTGGCTGCTCGTCGCCGGGTCGGTCGTCGTCTGCTGTCTCGAAGCCGTGCGCCTGTTCGTGGGACTGGACTGGCGGCTGTACGACGAACTCACTCGCGAGTACGAACAAACCAACCTCGCGGGCTACGCGCTGTACACCTTCAGCGGGACGGCCGTCGCGCTCGTGTTCGGTCCTTCGATTGCTATCCCGGCCATCATGATGTTGACGATTGCCGACCCGCTGAGCGGCCTGCTGGGGTCGGGTGAACTCCGGAGTATGAAGGAACTGTCGGTGCTCGCGGTCACGTTTGCGGTCTGTTTCGTGCTCGCTATCCCGTTCGTCCCGCTCGTGCCCGCTCTGCTCGGTGCGCTCGCCGCGACGCTTGCCGACGGCGTGAAACCCGTTTTCCGTGGATACGTCATCGACGACAACCTCACGATTCCGGTCGCGGCGGCGCTTGCCATCTCCCTTGGGTTGTGGCTTACCGGTGGCGCTCCGCTTGCGCCCGGATAGCGAACGGTTTCACTTTCACTCTCGACTGCGAACCCTTATTCGGGATGGGGCGGTAGAACGGTCCAATGGCGGCCACAGGTGAGGAGTACGTCGAGCGTCCGCTCGTCGAACCGGGTGTGCTCGAACGCCGGCGCTACCAGGAAACACTCGCACGCGAGGCCGCGAGCGGGCACACGCTGGTCTGTCTGCCGACGGGTCTCGGGAAAACGACTGTCAGCCTGCTCGTGACCGCCGAGCGACTCCACGAGCAGGGTGGCACCTCGCTGCTGCTCGCGCCAACGAAACCCTTGGTCACTCAGCACGCCGAGTTCTACCGTGCGGCGCTCACGATTCCCGACGACGAGATCGTGGTGTTCACCGGCGAGGTCAGCCCGGACGACCGCGAAGCACTGTTCGAGCGTGCGCGGGTCGTCATCGCCACACCACAGGTCGTCGAGAACGACCTCATCGGCGGTCGCATCGACCTCTCCACGACGACGCATCTGACCTTCGACGAGTGCCATCGTGCCTCCGGCGAGTACGCCTACAACTACATCGCCGAGCGCTACCACGCCGACGCCGAGACGCCACTCGTGACGGGGATGAGCGCCTCGCCGG
>CAZJHA010000026.1:0-16379 GCA_964545755.1 uncultured Halobacteriales archaeon
CACAACCGAAACCTCGACGACGCCGAAACGGTCGAACCGCAGCTATAGACCCGGCCCTTTTCGTTCACCCGCTATCAGCCACCCCATGAGCGAAATCACCGACTACGAACTGTTCGAAGTGCCGCCGCGCTGGCTGTTCTTGCGCGTTGAGACGAGCGACGGACGGGTCGGCTGGGGCGAACCCGTCGTCGAGGGGCGGGCACGCACAGTCAGAGCGGCCGTCGAGGAGCTGTTCGAGAGTCACCTGCTCGGTGCCGACCCCGACCCCATCGAGGACCACTGGCAGGCGATGTACCGCGGCGGGTTCTATCGTGGCGGACCGGTCCTCATGAGCGCCATCGCCGGCGTCGATCAGGCGCTCTGGGACCTCAAGGGCAAGAAACTGGACGTCCCGGTCCACGAACTGCTCGGCGGCCCAGTTCGGAGTCGGATGCAGGTGTATAGCTGGGTCGGCGGCGACCGTCCGAGCGAGGTCGCCGAGGCGGCGGGCGAGCGCGTCGCCGCGGGGTTCGACGCGCTCAAGATGAACGCGACCGCCGAGTTTCGACGTATCGAGTCACCGGCCGCCGTTCAGTCGGTAGCCGAGCGTCTCTCGACGGTGCGCGAGGCGGTCGGTCCCGATGTGGATATCGGCATCGACTTCCACGGCCGCGTGTCGAAACCGATGGCGAAACGGCTTGCGGCAGCGCTCGAACCCCACGACCCGATGTTCGTCGAGGAACCCGTACTGCCCGAACACGACGACCTCCTCCCCGAGGTCGCCGCCCACACGACGACGCCGATTGCGACCGGCGAGCGCCACTACTCGCGGGCGGATTTCAAGCCCCTGCTCGAAGCCGGCGGCGTGGACGTGATTCAGCCCGACCTCTCACACGCCGGCGGCATCACCGAAGTCAGCAAGATCGCCGCGATGGCCGAAGCCTACGACGTCGCGCTCGCGCCACACTGCCCGCTCGGGCCGATTGCGCTCGCTTCCTGCTTACAGGTCGATGCCTGCGCGCACAACGCGATTATCCAGGAGCAGAGCCTCGGGATTCACTACAATCAAGGTAGTGACGTGCTCGACTATCTCGCCGACCCATCGGTGTTCGAGTACGAGGACGGCTTCGTCGAGATTCCCGACGGGCCGGGACTCGGCATCGATATCGACGAAGAACACGTCCGCGAGCAAGCGGGCGAGATCGACTGGCACAACCCCGTCTGGCGACACGACGACGGCTCGGTCGCCGAGTGGTAAACACTCAGAGCGAAACCGTCGAATCGTTTTCGGCAGCCTCGTAGATTGCCTTCAGCGCACGCATGTCGACCAGCCCGTGCTCGCCATCGGGATGTGGTTCGGTTTCGGAGAGCACGCGGTCGGCGAAGTAATCGAATTCCTCGGTCATCTGGCTGCGCTGGTCGAAATCGAGGGTCGCATCGACATCGCCCCGCCGGACCCGCAGTTTCCGTGGTTCGTCGGGGAAGAACACGGGGTCGAGTTCGAGTTCGCCCTCCGTGCCAGTGATGCGGAGGTGACTCGACTGGGCGGCGTTCTGACTCGCCGTGCAGACGGCCCCAACGCCGTCGGGGAAGTCGACGCGGAAACTCGCGCGCTCGTCGGCTACATCCGCGAACGCTTCGTGTGAGGAGTGCATCGAGGCTCCCACCGACAGGGGGTCGCTATCGAGGACGAACCGGGCGGTGTTGAGCGGGTAGATACCCAAATCCATCGCGCTCGCGCCGTAGCCCGCGAGTTCTGGGTCGAGCCGCCACTGGTCGGTGTCGGGGTTCATTTCGAGCAGGCGCTGGGTCATCGCACCGTGAACCGTCACGGGGTCGCCGATGAATCCCTCACGAACGAGTTCGCGTGCCCGCCGGACCGCCGGTTCGGTCTGCATCCGGTAGGCGACCATCAGCGGCACCGACTCGCACGTTGCGACCAGTTCCTCGGCGCGCTCGACGGTCGCCTCCATCGGCTTCTCACAGAGGACTGCTTTGTCGAGGTCGGCGGCCGTCTCCGCATATTCGAGATGGAGGGCGTTCGGCGTGGCGATATAGACGGCGTCGTACTCGTCGCTGGCTGCCCCGTCGTGGAACTGCTCGTAGGTCAGCCCCTCGACGACGGTCTCGTGCTGGTCGGCGACCGCCGTTGCCCGCTCCTCGTCGCTGCTGACGAGCACCGTCGTCTCACAGAGTTCCGAGCGTTCGACGGCCGGCATCGCCTTTTCTTTCGTCCACCAGCCGAGACCGACCATCGCAATCCTGACTGTGCCCTCCTCGATACGCTGCCAGTCGCGGTCGGTGAACCCCTCGAAAACGCTCGATAGCTCCGTCATCGGCGACGGTTGTGGAGCCGATGGCGTGAGTGTGTCGATGTCACGCGCCGGACGCTTGCAGTCCGTCATAGAGGTCACGCAGTCGCTGTCCGTCGCGTGCCCAGTTGTACTCCCGTTCGACCGCCCACTTCCCGTTTTCCCCGCACTCGGTCGCACGTTCCTCGTCGGTGAGTTCGGCAAGCGCCGCGCCGAGCGCCGCGCCGTCGCCGGCCGGTGCGACGAGACCGCTCTCGGTGTGGCCCACGATGCGCGCGAGCGGCGCGACGTCGCTCACTACGACCGGTACGCCCATCGCCATCGCCTGATAGAGCTTGTGCGGGACGGTGGTTTCGGTGTGTGGTGTCGCGGCGTGGGGCACGGCCGCGACGTCGCTCGCGGCCAGATACTGGGGCACGTCGGCGAAATCGACCCAGCCCGTGAACTGCACCCGTTCGCGGATGCCAAGCGAGCGCGCGAGCGCCTTCAGACCTGCGACGTAGTTGTCGTTACCTTTCCCGACGAGCAACAGCCGTGCCGTCGGGGTGCTCTCGACGAGTTCCGCGAACCCCTCGATGAGCGTATCGAGACCGCGGTGGCGCGTGAAATTACCGACGTACGACACGACGAACGCCTCGGACCTGAACTCAAGCGTGTCGGGCGGCGTGACGTCGCTGGCGAAGGCGTCGCGGTCGACGGTGTTCGCAACGACTCTTACCTTCGCGGGCTCGGCACCACAGTCGCGGAGGTAGTGTGCGCGGGCCTCCTCACAGACGGTAATGGTGCGGTCGGCACGCCCGACACCCACCCGTTCGAGGCGTTTGAGCCGCCACGGCGCGAAGGCGACGCGCTGGACGAGTGCCTCAGGGTCGCGGGCGATTTCGCCCCAGCCACGCATCCGCTGTATCTGGCGGGCCGCCTCCGGATAGTTCTCATGGAGGTCGGCAATGACTGGAATTTCGAGGTCCTCGCCGATTGCCAGCCCCGTGTCCACCAGCGGCAAGTCGTGGACGTGGATGGCGTCTATCGAATCCTCCCTGTCGAGGTCCACGACGGCGCGCTGCCACGCCGGATGGACGGCGCTCGTGACGTACCGGAGTCCATCGGCCAGCCCGGAGAGACCGGCGAACAGTCGGTCGGCGGGCAGGCGCTCGACGTCAATGCCGTCGATGCGGTCGAAGGAAGGTTCGTCGGAACCACCGCGACAGAGCAGCGTGATGGAATGGCCGGCCGCGCCGAGCGCCGACGCCTCCTTTGCGACGCGGATGTCCGGCGGGAAGCGCTCGGGGAGGAGCATACAGATGTGCATGCCTCCCCAGAATGCGCTCAGGGACTTAAGGCTGGGTTCACGGCACGGCCTGCGCTACCGGGACGGACACAAGAGGTTTCACCGGACGGGTCGGAGCCGGTCCATGCCCCTCGTCAGCGCCATCCTGCCGACGTACAACCGTGCCGAATACGTCGCCGGAGCCATCGACACAGTTCTGGAACAGACCCACGACGACGTCGAGGTCGTGGTCGTCGACGACGGTTCGACCGACGATACGAAAGCACGGCTCGCGGCCTATGCCGACGACGACCGGGTACGCATCAGATACAACGAGGAGAATCGAGGGATCTCGGCGAGCATGAACCGAGCGGCCGACCTCGCCGATGGCGAGTTCGTCTGTGTGCTCAACGACGACGACCGCTGGCACGAGGAGAAGGTCGAGAGACAGCTCGCGGCCTTCGAGCGCGCGAACGATAAGGTCGGTATCGTCTACACCGGGGGGGTGGTCAAACAGGGCGAACGGGTGGTCCGGGTCTATCGCCCCGAGCGCCGCGGCGACATCTACCCCGACGTCATCGCCCGGTTCGGTCTCCACCCGCATTCGAGTCACATGCTGCGCGCCGAGTGTTTCGAGTTAGGGGGGTTCGACCCCGACTTTCCCCGTGGTGTGGACTGGGACCACTGCATCCGACTGGCGCGCGAGTACGAATTCGAGTACGTGGATGAACGCCTCGTCGAGCGCATCTTTCACACCGATAACATCTCACAGGAACTCACCCACGGCGTCGAGGTCAATCGGATGATCTGGGAGAAGTATCGCGACGAAATCGAGAGATACCGCGATATCGAGCGCCGTCTCCGCGAGAAGCAGTGTCGAGCACGCGCGCGGGTCGCGCTCGAACGCGGTCAGCGCCGCCGCGCCTTCGCCTACGCACGCCGCGCGACGGGGTATGAGCGCTCCGCCGAGAGCGTGTTCATCATGCTGTTCGCCCTGCTCGGCCGGCGCGCGCTCGCCGTTGCACGCCGCGCGCGCGATGCAGCGATGAACTGGCGGGCGTCGTGTGGCGAGTAGGCGCTGTTGCTAGTCGCAGAGAAGAGTAAAAACCGATATGACTCATCCGGAAACATGCACTCGAATCGCTTACGATAGCTTGAAAACCCCCGGAAACGTCGATACGCCGATGTTCGAACTCGGAGTTACTGTTTTGCAGTCGGTGTCATCTGCCACATTCGCGGTCCCGAGCGATTGGACGCTTCTGGCGTTGGTCCTCATCGGATTTCTCGCCGGCATCGGCATCACCGCGCTCGGCCCGGGCGGCGTGTTCGTGACGATTGCGCTGTACACGCTGACCGGACTCGGGCCGGCGGCCGTCGCCGGCACCGCAAGCGCGACCAACATCGCGGCGGGGCTTCTCGGGAGCATCGCGTACACCCGGTCGGGCGAACTGCTCACGGCCAGCAACCAACGACTGGCGCTCGTCGTGAGCGTGACGAGCGTGCTCGGCGCTCTCGTTGGAGTTCGCGTCAACGCCTTCGTCCCCGAGCGCCTGTTCGGGATGGCCCTCGGCGGACTCGTGATGGGTATCGGCGTTCTGGTGTGGTATCGCGAGCAGACCGATACCGACGCCGGCTACACCGTTGACCCTGATTCGCGGGCGGGACTGGTCGCCGGCGGCGCGGTCGGCGTCGGCGTCGGGATTCCTGCCGGATTGCTCGGCATCGGCGGGCCGGTGCTTGCGGTCCCGCTGCTGACGGTTTTGGGCGTGCCGTTGCTTGCGGCGCTCGCGGTCGCGCAGGTCCAGTCGGTGTTCATCGCCGGGGCGGCGACCGTGGGATACCTCGCGCAGGGAGCCGTCTCGGTGCCGCTGGTCGTGGCGATTGGCGTCCCCGAACTGCTGGGCATCGTCATCGGCTGGCGGGTTGCACGAACCGTGGACCCACGGCGGCTCAAGCACGCCCTCGCGGCCACTCTCGCCACCCTCGGCCCATACCTCGCGCTCCATCCCTGACGGCGTTTCGTTCCAGCACTACTGTCGAAAAACGAATGGAGCAAGCGTGGATACTGACCGACAGACTGAATAGAAAGGGGGGAGAAAACCACATGATTCGGCGTGCGAACTACCCCCACGACGCTCCAAGCGGGCGGGTTAGTGCTCCTCGGTCTGGGACTGATGTGCGGAGCGATGTCACCGTCGTCAGTGGGAGTTCTCACCGTCAGTAGCCGTCTGTTGGTCGGATGTGGATTCGTCATCACCAGCGTCGGCATCCTGCGAGCAGTTCGCGGGCGACCCCCACAGCACTTTTAGGTGTCATTGGGACTACCGAACGAGCGAATAGCCCCGCTGCATCGCGTTCAGTCCCGGCCGGCCGAACAGCGAGGCGACCAACGGAATCACCGTCCGGAGCGAGGGCGCGTGATAGCACGCGAGCGCGAACGAGCGCACAGCAGAGGGTGACCACTGCTGTCCGCGCAGTTCCATCCGGCCCGCTAACTTGTCGGTGTTCGCCAGCGCATTCGCGCGCACGGAGGGCGGAAACTCGTCATAGAGGTCGTCGTACTCGTGGATGAGTTCTTTGCGCCCGCGAATGAGGCCCGGCGATTTTCCCCGCGAATCCTCGATGACGCCGCGCTCGACCAGTGCCTCCTCGACGAACACGAACTCGTGCTCGCGCGCGAGGTCTATCATCAACCCGAGGTCGTCGCCGCCGGGGCGGTCGGGCAGCGGCAACACCGCTTCGAGCGCCTCGCGCGCGACGAGCATCGTCGAGGTGACACACGGCGACAGGGAGAATTCGAGCGCGCGGGCGAGCACGTCGCCACGGGCGGCCGAGTCCGGGAGAATGGTTGTGTGGTCCTCGTAGGTCATCCCGCAGTAGGCCACCTCCCTACCGGTTCGTTCGAGCAGCGCGACCTGTTTGGCGAGTTTCGTGGGCAGGAGGCGGTCGTCGTCGTCGAGAAACTGGACGAAATCCCCCGAGGCACGCTCGGCACCCACGCTGCGGGCGGGGTTCGACCCCACATTACTACCGAGTTCGACGTACGTGAGGTCGTACTCGTCGACGACGGATTTGGCGTGGCCCTCGCCGGAGTCGTCGACGACGACGAGTTCGGTCGGCTGTGTCTGGGCGATGACGCTCTCGATGGCTCCCCGGAGCCGGTCGTTGCGGTAGTAGGTCGGAATCACGACCGAGACGAGCGAATCGTCGGACATGGTCGAGACGAACGAAGGAATAGCTAAATGTGTGCCGAGAGCGCGTTGCCGACAGTGACCCGCGACGCGACCCTCCGGAAGTGGGTGCGCCAGCCACCGACCACCCCCCTCATCCAGCAGCTCCGCGACGAGGAACGTCGGCGCGCGCTCGCCATGCTCGACGGCGAGCGCGCGCTCGATCTCGCTTCCGAAGCGAACGTCACCCACGCCATCGCGGCCGACTCACTCACGCGCGTCGATTTTTCCGAGGATGCGAGCGCGTACGCGAACGAAACCATCGGCGACCCCGTCGACCGCTACCGGACCGCCGACCCCGAACGGCCCGCCCTTCCTTTCGCGGACAATGCGTTCGACGCCGCCGTCTCCATCGGTCCCTACGACTGGAAGTTCCTCGATATCGAGGCGCTCACCGCCGAGGTCGGGCGCGTGCTCGATGCGGATGGACGGTTCGTCGTCTCGGTACCGACGCCGCGCTCGCCCTATGCGGTGAACGACTGGCCCGACAACCGCTACTACGAGCCACGCGACGCACTCACGCTGCTCGCGCCCGACTGGCGAGTGCTCGATGCCGACCTCGTCTTTCAGTATCCCTATTACGTTCACATGGCACTCAACGTGCTCCCGGCGCGCTATCAGCAGCCGTTCGTCGCCGCCGCCGAGCACGCGAGCGACGAACTCACCGCCCGCGAGCGCTGGAGGGATGCCTCCTATCTCGTGCTTGCGGCCGAGCCACTCGACTATCGGAGCTATCTCGACAGCGCACTCGATTGTCTGTTCCGGCCGGTCGCCGAAAACGGCTTCTGGGACCCCGAAGACGAAAAACTTCTCCGGGCGCTTGAGTACGACATCGGCGGTGATGGCGGCGATGGGGACACCGGGTTCGAGTGGACGCCAGACGACCGCGAACAGTGGCGCTACGCACCCTTCGGCCTGATGGGCGCGATGCAGTGGCGCGTCTCCGCTCTCGGCACCGACCGCTACGACGAGAAAATCGAACGTGCGCTCGACTATTTCGCCGAGGAAATCGAGAATGGAACGCTCTCGGCGATGCCGAGCTACGGCATCGGCCCGCTGACCTGTGCCTTCTCGCTCGCAGCAGACGTCTTCGACGCCGCCCACGAGCGCGTCGCGTGGGAACTATTTGAACACTCGCGCGACCGATTCGATTTCACTCATTCCGAGGACAGCCTGCTCGCCTACGGCTGGTCGTATCTCGCCGAGCGCGAATCCGGGTCGACGGTTCGGGAAGCACTCTCGGCGGCGCTGTGGCGGATGAACGAGCGACTCACGCCCGACGGACTGTTCGTCTTCGACAACCACACCACCCGTCGCCACCAGAACCAGATGTATGCCTGCTGGGGGTTCGCCCGCGCCATCGAGGTGACCGGTCAAACGGGGTATCTCGAAAACGTCGAACGCGTGCTGACACGGACCGTCGACGAGCGCATGCGAGACGACGGCGCGTTTCTCTGGGAGGACGCGGTTTCGCCCGTCCAACGCGCGCGCCGCGGCGCGACGAAACGACTCGGTTTCCGGCCACCCTACTGGGACTTTCTCTACGAGTGTCATCAGACCTTCTTCGTCAACGCGGTCGCCCACTACGAGGCGGCGGGCGGCGAGCGCGACTTCGACCCCGAAGTCGGCCGCGCGATGGCGTGGATATACGGCGACAGCAGCCGCGGGAATCTCGTCAAGCTGAGCGACCTCGGCGTGCCGATGCGCTTTCTCACCGTCGACGACCGCCTCGACATCGACGACCAGATGTACAAAGGCTCGTACGAAATCGGTTCGTATCTGATGGCGCTCACGAATCTGCTTGCGGAATCGTAATATCGGGTTCCGGAGTCGCCAACAGCGACTCGTATAGTTCGGACAGTCGCTCGGCGTCACGTTCGCGGTTGAGCGCGCTATCGACCGCCGCTCGACCGTTCGCGCCCAGTTCGGCCCGGCGCTCGGCGTCCGAGAGTTCCACCAGCGCCTCGGTGAACGCGGTTTCCTCGGGCTGCACGCATAGCCCCGCCCCGGTCAGTCCGAGCAGTCGCTTTAGCGGCGGCGTCTCGCTGGCGATCACTGGAATGCCGAGCGCCAGCGCCATGAACAACGGCCGCGGGATGCTGGTGTCCCCAGCCCGCGAGCGCTCGGGCAGGACGCAGACGTCGCTCGCGGCGAGGTAGCCGGCCGTATCCTCGTCTTCGGTACGGAATACGATTCGCCCGCCGGCCAGCTCCCGTCGGGCCAATTGTTCGAGATCGTCGAGGCTCTCCTCTCCGATGTCGCCGACGACCAGTACGCGGAGGTCGGCGGCGCTGTCGGCCGCCCGCGCCGCGGCCGTGACGAACGTTTCGAGCGATTCCTGGCGAACGCCTTCCGCGACGACGGTGACGACGAACGCCCCTTCGGAATCGAAGCCGAGTCCGCCAACGGGTTCGGTCCTCGCAGCGAGACCGGACTCGACGGTCTCGCGGACGACCGCGACGCGCTCGGGGTCGATGTCGGTCTCGCGGACGTACTCCGCGCGCGCCTCCTCACAGGTCGTTATCAACTGGTCGACATCAGGGAGGCGCTTGTCGAGCACTCGACCGCGCCGCCACGGCGAGTGAAACACGCGGCGGGCGTACCGCCGCAGCCGGCCACCGCGGGCATCGTCGGTCTCGATGGTGGCTGTCCCGCTCGGCAGGTCGGCCACGACGGGGACGTCGAGCTGGGTACCGATCTTCAACCCCGTTTTCAGCAGACCGCAATCGCTCACACAGCAGATATCGACTCCCCGTTCGTCGTCGACTTCGCTCGCGGCGCGTACCCACGCGGGCTGGACGAACCCCAGCGCGTAGCGTACGCCGTCGAGAACACCTCGTGGGCCCGAATACAGCTCCGCGTCGGGCAGCCGCCGGACGTCGATTCCGTCGACGATGTCGTGGTCGGGACCGCCCGTCCCGCGTGCGCATACCGTCACCGCGTGACCGCTCGCCCGCAGCGCCGCGCCCGTCGCCGCGATGCGCGCGTCCGGCGGAAACGTGCCCGCACTGAGCAGACAGACGTGCATTAGCGAGAGCCTCCACGCCATCGGGTGTCGGTCATGTACCCCTCCACTCGGCGGGCGGGTTTCGCTCTTGTGGTCGTATCGGTCGAAAGCGTCCCGACGGAGCGAACGTCGAGAGGGCGACGACGGTCAGAGCGCCGCAGCGGCGAGATTGCGGTCGTAGGTCGCGAGCAGCTCCTCGGCGACGGTCTCCCAGGCGTACTCGTCGGTTGCCGCCTGCCGGTTCGCCTCACCCATCGCGGCCACGCGCTCGGGGTCAGCGACGAGTTCGGCGAGCGCGTCGGCGAGCGCATCGGCATCGCGTGGCTCGACCAACAGACCCCGCTCGTCGTCGATGACCTCCGGAATCGCGCCCACGGTCGTCGAAACGATGGCGTTGCCCGCGGCCATCGCTTCGAGCATCGCTATCGGCAGCCCCTCGGCGTGGGAGGGCAGGACGAAGATCGACCCCGCGCCGAGTAGTTCGTGTTTCTTCTCCTCGGAGACGTAACCGAGGTACTCCACGTTCTCGTAGGTCGCGGCCAGCCGTTCGGAGTGGTTCGAGAGCGGTCCCTTGCCCGCAATCGTCACCCGGAAGTCGAGGTTCTCCTCCATGAGGTCCTCGACGGCTGCGGCGAACTCGACGACACCCTTGCGCGGGAGCTGGTTCGAGACCGTCACCACGTGGGGTCGGTCGCCGTCGAACGCCGGCGTGTAGTCGGCGGCGTCGACCGCGTTCGGGATAACGGTGAGTTTCCCGGGGTCGGTGTGTTTCGAGAGCGTATCCTTCCAGTACTCAGAAAGGACGACGATCTCGTCGGCAGCGCCGAACACGAGCGACTGGAACCACCGCACGAGCCGTGATTCCGTCGAGACGAACACGTCGAACGAGGAGCCGTGGACGTGGAATATCACGGGTCGATTCCAGACGTACTTGCTGAAGAGGACGTAGTAGCCCGCCCGGTAGAACGAGAACCGGTGGGAGGAGTGGACGTGGACGATATCGGGCGGCGAGCGCGTCGTGTACGAGAGCATGTTCCAGACGATGACCAGCAGCGAACGGACGAACGCACGGGCACTCTCGGTGTCGAACGCGCCGCTTTTGTGCGCCGAAACGTGGAGTCGGTCGGCGAGATGGCGGCGCTGTTCGCTGATATACTGACCGATGCCGCCCGGTCCCTGCCGCCCGACGATGAGGAGTTCGGTGTCGCGCATCACTCGACGTACCCGAGTCCGCGCAGTCGTTCCTCGACATCGCTGAAGTCCTCATCAGCGGCGGTCGACTCACCCCCGGAGCGTGCGTAGTCGGCGGTCGCCACCGCTCGCGTCGCGGGTGGCGAGTTTGGCGCGAACAGCTCGTCGAGGGCGCGCCCGTCGGCGGTCGTGGGAATTGGCTCACTCATGCTGTGGAGCACCGTCGGGACAACATCGAACACGCTCGCGTCGGTCGGCGTCGCGCCGGTCGCGATGTCGGGACCCTCGGCGAGGAAGATCCCCTCCGGGCGGTGGTCGGCGGCATGGCTTCCGGGGTCCGAAAACACCGTCTCCGAGAGCGCGGGTTTGACGTAATAGCCCTCGCGCGGCTCGACGACGAGGTCCGGCGCGGCGTCGTCGGTCGGGAAGAGTTCGTCGCCGTCGTGGACATCGAGGACGCGCTCGCCGGTGTCGGGGTCACGGATACGCGTGAGGGTATCGGTCAACTCGGCTTTGAGGGCGGCGACCCTGTCAGGCGGGACGATACCCTGCTCGAAGCGTTCGGTGTCGTTGATATACAGTGTTCCCTGTGCGTGGACGAACGCCGTCGTTTCGTCGTAGGCGACGTCATAGCGCACGTTCTCGCCGGGAATGCCGGCGGCGAGGCGGTCGACGAGCGCACGCGGGAGGCGCTTTGCGAGCTCGTTCGTGTCGATGCCGATACCACTGAGCGTCCCGAGCACGCGCTCTTTGGTGAGTCCGATTCGCGAGAGCGTGCTGCGCGTTCCCGTGTCGTCTTTCGGCGTGAGATAGCCCGCATCGGCCAGCACGCGGTTGACGTGAACGTTCTTCTCGATGGGACCGAACCCGTGGTCCGAGACCACGAAGAGGTTTGCGCCGCGTTCGGCCGCCGTCTCGCGCGCATCGCCGAGCACCGCATCGAGCTGTCTGTAGTGCTCCAGAAGGATCTCGTCGTCCCAGAGGAGGTGTTGGAGGCGGTCCGGGGCGGTATAGACGAAGAAAAACAGCCGCCAGTCCTCATCGAGGAGGTCGTTCATCAATTCCCGGCGGGCGGTGACCAGCGATGCGAGCGCGTCGGGGAATTCCTCGGGCCGGTCGCGGTACTCGTTCCAGTCGAGACCGATCTCGTAGTCAGGAAACCGACTCTCGATAGTCGCGGCGAGGTCGGGCGGATAGGTGAACCCCTCACCCCGGTCGGGCGTCATCATTCCAGTGACCATCTTCCCGTCGATGGCCGAGGCGGGATAGGTCATCGGCACGTTCACGACAGTCGAGGGCGAGACCAGCTCCCAGAGCAAGGGATGGGCGACATCCGCACCGGTGTTCACGCGGTGGCGGTAGTTCGTGCCGAGCTTATAAAAGGCATAGATTCCGTGTTTGTCCGGCCGGACGCCGGTGGCGATGGAGGGCCACGCGAGCGCGGTGTTTGCGGGTTTCGTGCTCGCGAGCGGTCCCGCCGCGCCGTCCTCGATGAGGGCGGCGAAATGCGGCAGTTCGCCCGCCGCCGCCCACGCGCGCAGACGCTCGAACGGCACTCCGTCGAGACCGAGAACGAGCGCTCGGCGTGTGGCATCCCCCTCGCTCATGGTTGGTGCATACTGGCTCACCGTCCTCCCGTGACGCCCATTACCGTTTCCATTCGCGCCGCCACCCGAAACGGCGGTGGTCTCGAAAAATCACCCGCCGACGCTCGGCCCGCTCGTGCGCGCCGGCGTTGCGGTCGCGTTCGATGACCCACCGAAGCTGCCGAATATCGACCCCGAGTCGGTGGTCGTCGTGGCGGTCGGGGTGGCAGTCGCTGTCGGGGTCGCGGTCGGCGTCGCGGTTGCGGTCGAGGTTCGTTCCTGCGGAGTCGGTGTCGAGGCGTTACCGAACACCGAGCCGTTCGCCGATTGTGCGGTCGGCGTCGTCCCGTTCACCCCGGCGCTGCGGTTGTTACTCGGGACGGTGGCGCTTGCGCCTCTCTCTACGGGATCGCTCCCGGCGACGAGATACAGGTCGAACTCGCCGTTGGTCTGGACGAGGCTTACCCCCGGCTGATTGTCGAGCGCGCTGACGTTCTCGCGGCTGTAGCGCAGACTGCGATAGACCTGTACCTCGCGCTCGCGGGCGGCTTCGGTCACCGCCACGTACCGGTTGTTCGATGTCCGGCCCGCGAGCGCGCTCAAGTTCTCGCCCGGAATCCCGCGGCTACCCTGTGCGACGTCTGTACCCGCGACGCCGAGGACGCCGTGTTTGTACCGCCACGGCCCGTCGCGCAGCCCGTACATCGGGGTCTCCTCCAGACCGTGTTCGAAGGCGAACTCGTAGCCCGACATCTGGGTTTCGCTCACTTGGTCGTTCGGCAGGAAGACGTACGGTGAGGGGAAGATTACCACCACCGAGAGCGCGAGCATCGCGACGATGATGACCGAAAGCACCGCCCGAACCCCGCCAATCGGGACGACTTCCGAGAGTCCGGAGACGTAGCGATAGAGCGCAATCGAGCCGAGAATCGTCGAAAACAGCATGATGAGACCCGCGTTACGGAAGAAGAGTTCAGAGATGCTGCCGATGTAGAACACCAGCGAGTACGGAATCAGTACTATTAATCCGACGGTGAAGTATTTGACCAGTGCTCTCGTGTCCGGGGCATCGCGCAGCCGCCCGAAGATACTCGTCAGCATCAAGAGACCGGCAAGGGCCGCAACCACGAGGCTCACGCCGAACAGTTTGAGGAACAGCTCGACGATGGAGCCACCGATGGCCGTCAGCGACGCGCCCTGACTGGCCGTCGAGGCACCGATGTTCGCTCCGCCGGTGAGGAAACTCAACAGTTCGCGGATGACCGCATTCACCGAGTTCTCGTAGCGACCACGACCGACCGACCAGAGCATGAACGAGCCGATGAGGAACACCGTCGGCCCGTACATCGTCCGGTGGTCGGCGATAGCGCTGTCCGGCCGCACCGACCGATAGATGAACTGCACGCCCGAGAGGGTGATGAAGAGGATGATGAGGTTCGCGGCCTGCTGTGGGTGAAAGAGTACGGTCGCGCCGAGCGTGACCGCGAACACCGCGCCGGCCGCCGAAACGGGGAGTCGGGAGTCGAAGACGTCGCTCGGGCTCGTGAGGTAGTTGATGAGCAGATAGACGACGACCGGCGTGATGAGTATCGAATCGGAGATAGGGTGGGGCGACATGTAGTTCACGCCGAGATGGTTTATCGGCAACAGGAGGAGACCGACGAGTCCGCCCAGTAGCATTGCGCCCCGATGGGAGGTCATCGAGCGAACACACAGCGGGATGAAGACGAGATAGACGACCGCGTAGGCGAACACGAGCAACAGCAGCGAGCGCGGAATCGTCGTGCCGGCGACGCCGCGGATGAACAGTCCCGAGGTGTGGACACCCGGATAGAACAGTCCGAACGCACTCAATGACCCATCGAGGAGGTCCCGCGTCCAGCCGAGGTGTGTCAGCCCGTCGCCGGAGCCGTAGTAGTAGTAACTCCGCAACAGCGGCAGACCCGCGACCGACGCTATCGCACCGCCGCCGAGAGTCAATCCGGCGAGGCTGACGTAGCCCTCCGGCGCGTACAGCGTGACGAACACCGCAACCAACAGCGCGACCGCGATGCCGAGCCAGAAGCCAATCGGCGTCGCGGCGTAGATGTCTATCTCGTAGCTGGTGGCGGGTTTCCCGTAGGCGAACAACACACCGCCGGCGAGGGCGAGATAGCCGACGACGAGCGCGAGCTTCTGCGCGCGGTTGTTCGGTTGTTGTGTCGTCGTGAGCGTACTCATCGTATCGGTCCATTGCGCCGCAGTGACGCATCCAAACGTACTCGCACTTGCGAAGCGGGGTCATAAACGTTTACCGCTCTCGACCGCCGTGTGGTGTATTCACACGGGACCCGTGCCGGTGGCCGACGCGCCATACCGAGGTGTATAAGCCATCGAGCGTGAAACCCTTCCGGAAGAATGCGAACGCCAAACGTCGTCTGGATAACCCTCGAAAGCACCCGTGCCGACCACACCACGATGGGCGGGTACGCACGCGACACGACGCCCAACCTCGACCGCATCGCCGGGGCGAGCCGTGGGCGCTCGTTCCGGAACTGCCACACCCACGGTATCTGGACGCTCGCTTCGAGCGCCTCGATTCTCACCGGTACGGTACCGACCCATCACGGCGCGGGCATGGAAAACGACGCCATCCCCGAGGCAATCGAGACGGTTCCCGAGCGCCTCCACGACGTGGGCTACCGAACCGCCTGCCTCTCGCCGAACTCACATCTGAGTTCGGCCACCGACCTCGACAGGGGCTTCGACGAGTTCACGTGGCTGAGTGCCGACACGCTCGTCGAGGAGGCCGGGCCGCGCATCCTGTTCAAGTACCTGCGCAACTGCCGCCGGCACGGGCCCGGTCTCACCACGGACACCAGAAGACACGGCACGGGGTTCATCATGAACGAGATCGCCAAGCGTCGCATCGGCTCGTACGCCGGCGACGACGAACCGTTCTTCCTCTATGCCCACTACGGCGATCCTCACCACCCCTACCACCCGCCGCGGCGCTTTCTCGAACCCTACGCCGACGACTTCGAGATGGACGTGGACGAAGCCCTGGAGTTCGGCCAGTACCACCACGCCAACTTCCACCAGCTCATCGCCGACGGCTGTCCGTTCACCGACGACGAATGGGACGTCCTGCATGCACTCTACGATGCCGAAGTCGCCCACACCGACGAGCTAGTCGGGGACCTCTTCGCCCACACCAGACAGCTCGGCCTCGACAATACTGTGTTCATCGTCACCGCCGACCACGGCGAGCTGTTCGGCGAACAGGGTATGCTCGCCCATCTCGTCGTCGCCGCCGACGCCGTGACCCACGTGCCCTGCGTCGTCCACAGTGCCGACGCTCTCGTCGACCACGACGGCGAGACCGTCCAACACGCCGACCTGATGAGGACGCTGCTCGAAACCGCCGGCGCGGATACGGACGGAATGCAGGGCGTCGACCTGCGCGAGGAGACCCGCGAGCACACCCTCACCCAGCGCGGCGCGAAACGCACGCTGAAGAACTTGGAGCGCTTCGAGGAACTCAACCCCGAGTTCGACCGGACACCGTACCACGCGGCGACGCTGCACGCGCTCCGCACCACCGGGTTCAAATATCAACGAAGCGACGAGCGCGCCGAGTTGCTCGAACTTCCCGACGAGACCCACGACGTCACCGACACGAACCCGTCGGTCGCCAAACGCCTCGACGACGAACTCGACGACATCCTCGAAACCGATGGCCAGCCGGTCTCACCGGAGGGCCGCGAGGGGGAGTTCACCGATGCGATGAAGGAACAGCTCGCCGATCTGGGCTATCTGGTCGACTGA
>CAZJHA010000027.1:0-16129 GCA_964545755.1 uncultured Halobacteriales archaeon
TGCAAGCACTCGATTTGTAATCGAGAATTCGTGGGTTCAAATCCCACCCCTGGCTCTCCGACAGAACCCCCGCGGACGACGGACGATTGCTGCGTGTCGTTTTGCCCCAGTGTAAGAGTGTAGTAGCCCCACCCTCTTGGAACGATGATGGCAAGCTCCACACGCGAGACCATACCAGTGACGGTCGTGAGCGGTCCGCTCGGTGCGGGCAAGACGACGCTGCTCAACCGCCTACTCGACGCTCCCGGCGGCCGCGACATCGCCGTCATCGTCAACGACATGGGCGAGGTGAACGTCGATGCCGACCACCTCGCCCGCTCGGCGGAGTCCGAGGACCCGGGCATCGTCGACCTCTCGAACGGCTGCATCTGCTGTCGGCTCCAGGACGACCTCCTCACCGAAGCCACACGGCTCGCTGAGACGCGAACGTTCGATGTCCTCGTGGTCGAGTCGTCGGGCATCAGCGAGCCGGTGCCGGTCGCACGGACGTTCCTCGACGGCTCGGACGAAAGCGATATCGACCCGACCGAGCACTACCACCTCGACACGATGGTGTCGGTGGTCGACGCCTACGGATTCTGGAAGGAGTTCGATGCCGGGGCGTCCCTGCCCGCAGGGGCCGACTCCGCGATGAACCGACCGCTCGCGGACGTCCTCGTCGAGGCAATCGAGTTCTGTGACGTCCTGCTCTGCAACAAGTGTGACATGGTCCCCGAGGCGCAACTCGACGAAATCGAAGCTACACTCCGTCGGCTCCAGTCCCGGGCCGAAATCGTCCGCACGACACACGCCGACATCGACCCGGAACTCGTGCTCGACACCGGCCGATTCGACTTCGCCGAAGTCACGCGTTCGGCCGGCTGGAAGCAGGCGCTTGCGGGCGATGGCCACGACCACGACCGGCCGGCGGCCGCCGCACACGGCGTTTTGTCGTTCGTCTATACGGCCGACCGCCCGTTCCACCCCGAACGATTCGACGAGTGGCTCGATTCGTGGACCGAGTCCGTGATTCGGGCGAAAGGCGTCTTCCGACTCGCCGGCCGCGAGGACGTGATGGGACTCAATCGGGCCGGGCCGTCGGTACAGGCCGGTCCAATCGGCGAGTGGAGCGACGAAGACGACCGACGAACCCGACTCGTATTCATCGGAACCGACATGAGCGAAGAAACAATCACGACCGGTCTCGATAGCTGTCTGCTTACCGACAGTGAAATCGATGGGGACTGGGCGTTCGACGACCCGTTTCCGACGGCCTGAGTCTACGGCGACACCTGCTCGCGGAGGTCGTCCCACGACTCGTGAAAGCCGTAGTTCGATCGTTCGGATTCGTCTGGACGGACGATCTCCTGATAGGTGTCGTCGTATTCGAGGAGCTTGCCCCAGCCGTCCATGTTGTAGCTACAGTAGATGCACATCGGGGGACGGTGAGGATACCGCTCGGCCGACCATAACGTTTGTGCGCGGTGGGCGGTGGCGAGCGTCCGCCCTACCTGTGGCGGTGGTGAGCAGCGCAAAAATCGGGGAGTGAGTTAGGGTTCGAGCAGGACCTTCGTGACGCCTTCCTCGCGGTTGTCGAAGCGCTCGTACATCTCGGGGGCCTCGTCGAGACCCACGCGATGCGATACCAGAAAGCTCGGGTCGGCGCGCCCCTCAATGATGAGGTCTCGCAGCTGACGGTTGTACGATTTCACGTCACACTGGCCAGTTCCGAGCTTCTGACCCTTCTCGAAGAGCTTGCCGAAATCGATTCCTAACCTCCCCTGCCCGGCCATCTCGTCGGGGGCACCCGGGTCCGAGGGAACGTACAGCCCGACGATGCCGAGCTGGCCGGTCGGGCGCACAGTTTGAATGAGGTTGTTGAGCACGTTCGCGGGGTTCTCGCGGGCGGGGTCGTAGGCGTCGTCGCCCTCCTTGTCGGGGTCGATTGCCTGATAGCCCACCGCATCCACACCCTTGTCGACGCCGCCGCCGTGGGCGTCCTTGATCTGCTCGACCGGGTCGCCCTCCTCGAAGTTGATGGGCGTTGCGTCGCAGTGTTCGCGCGCGAGGTCCAATCGACTCGGTACCCTATCGACGGAGTAGATCTCGGATGCACCCTGAATCTTCGCGCTGTAGGCCGCCATCAGGCCAACGGGACCCGCGCCGTAGATGGCGACCGACTCGCCGGGTTGCAGGTCCGCCAGCCGGGTGCCGTGCCACCCAGTTGGAAAGATGTCGGCCAACAGTGCGAACGAATCTTCGTTGCTGCCGCCCTCGGGGAGTTTGAGGGCGTTGAAGTCCGCGTACGGTACCCGAAGTTTCTCGGCCTGTCCACCTTGATACGGTCCCATGCCGACGTAGCCGTAGGCACCGCCGGCCGGCACGCTGCCTTCCTCGTTGACGTTCGTACAGAAGGCGGTCTTGCCGTTCTCGCAGTTCTTACAGAACCCACACGCGACGTTGAACGGGAGGACGATGCGGTCGCCCTCCTCCAGTGTGTCGACGCCGTCGCCGATCTGCTCGACGGTGCCCATGTTCTCGTGGCCGAAGACGATGCCCTCCTCGGCGGCCGTCCGGCCCTCGTACATGTGGAGGTCCGACCCACAGATGGCGGTAGTCGTGATGTCGATGACCACGTCGTTTGGATGTTCGATGTCCGGTTCGTCGACGTCCTCGACCGCGACGTCGTGTTCGCCCTTGTAGACGACTGCTCTCATTGACATTGTATCCCAATCCACATGGTGGCGAGAGATGCTTCAAGCTTTCGTAATTATAGGTATATATTCGTCATGGACGAACCGGAAGGCTCCTCCGCTGGCCGGCCGAATCGCGTCCGTGAGCGACACCAACCGACAGTTCGTTCTCGGCAAGCGGCCCGAGGGCAAGCCCGACCGTGACACCTTCGAGATGGAGGAGGGCGAGATGCCGAAGCCGAACCACGGCGAGGTGCTCGTCCGGACGCTGTATCTCTCCGTGGACCCGTACATGCGCGGGCGGATGCGCGACCGCGAATCCTACGCCGACCCGTGGGACGTAGGCGAGCCGATGGCGGGCCACGTCGTCGGCGAGGTCGTCGATTCCGCACACGACGACTGGCAGGAAGGCGAGTTCGTCTTCACCAATGGCTACTGGAGCGAGTACGCGGCCCTCGATGGCGACGACCTCACACCTATCGAACCGAGCGCAAACGCCCCACTCGAATCGTATCTCGGCGTGTTGGGGATGCCCGGCCGAACGGCATATTTCGGGACGCGCGAGGTGCTCGAACCCACGCCGGGCGACACGGTTGTCGTCTCGGGGGCGGCCGGCGCGGTCGGCTCGACGGTCGGTCAGCTAGCTGGGTTCGCCGGTGCGCGTGTCGTCGGGTTTGCGGGTAGCGACCAGAAAGTGCGGTATCTCGAAGACGACCTCGGCTTCGACGCCGGCATCAACTACAAAGAAACCGACGACTACGGTGACGCACTCGACGAAGCGGCACCCGAGGGCGTCGACGGCTACTTCGACAACGTCGGCGGCCCCATCACGGACGCCGTGTTCACCCGCCTCAACGTCGACGGGCGGGTCGCGGTCTGTGGCCAGATAGCCACCTACAATGATGAAGGCGTTGCGACCGGTCCTCGAAAGCTCCCGCTGCTCATCCCCTCGCGCGCTCGTGTCGAGGGGCTGCTCGTCGCCGATTACGTGGCCCGCTTCGAGCAGGCCAACGCACGGCTCCACGAGTGGGTGACAGACGGTGACCTCGCCCACCGCGAGACCGTCGTCGAAGGTTTCGCAAACGCACCCGATGCCTTTCTCGGCCTGTTCGAGGGCGACAACATCGGCAAGCAGGTCGTGAAAGTCGCCGAGCCGAGCGAGTAACACTGTCCGCAAGCGACGGGTCTACCCTTCGCCAGCGCCAACCGGAAGGCGATGGCATCCGCTGACGGCACGATCATGCCGGTCGGGGACGTTCCTGCCGACACGACGGCGCTGTTCACGGTCCGCGAACGCGATGGCGAGGAGACCCACGAGGTCGTCCTCATCGACACCGCCGACGGTATCGAGGCATGGCTCAATCGGTGTATGCACTTTAGGCATATCGGACTCGACAAGGGGTCGGGCGCAGAATACCGGGACGGCGAAATCGTCTGTACGAACCACGGGGCGATGTTCGAGGCCGACACCGGCTACTGCACGTTCGGGCCGTGCGAGGGCGCACGCCTCGACGACGTCACCATCGAAGTCGAAGACGGCCACGTGAAACTCACCGACGAGCGCTACGCGTTCATCGCCACCGGCCCGAAAGAGGACGAGACGGACCTCACCTCGATGTCGAACATCGAGTTCTGACGCGCTTGCGGCGTCACTATCCCTCGAACGCCGCGAGACAGTCCTCATCACAGAAATGGTCGGTTTTCACCGCTTCATCCTCGATGCTCGTCAGCACGCGGTGGGTCGGCTCGTCGACGATCTGCTCGCCGCAGGTCGCACACGTCGGCGCGGTTTCCTCGGTGTCCTCGCCGATATCCGATGTGGGGTCCATTACCCGCCGTTCGTCCGCCCTGCTCAAAACGTCCGCGGCTACCGGTCGCGCGCGACCGTCTCGTTCGGATTCGTCTGCGTGCCCGCAGCGAGTACGACACCCGGATAGAGCGTGGTGTGGACTCCGGTCTTCGTCCCGTCGCCGACGACGACGCCGTACTTCCGCCGACCTGTCGAGACGCGCTCGCCCTTCACGGTCTGTCGCACTGGCTCGTCGTCGTGGCGGAGGTTGGCGACCGTCGTGTTGGCTCCGAAGTTCACCGCCCTCCCAAGGACGCTATCCCCGACGTAGGAGAGATGCGGGACATGGGTCTCTGCCATCACGACGCTATTTTTGATTTCGACGGCGTTACCCACCCTGACCTCCTCGCCGAGCAGGGTCGCTCCCCGGACGTATGCGTTCGGGCCGACGTGTGCGCCCGACCGAATCAGTACTGGGCCTTCGACGACCACGCCCGGCTCGACGTGTGCGCCCTCCTCGACCACTACTGGGCCACGGAGTTCGGCGCGCTCGCTGACCTTACCTTCGACTGATGTATCGAGGTCGGCGAGCTTCCACTCGTTGGCTTCGAGGAGTTCCCACGGCCGGCCGACGCCCATCCACCGGTCGAGTTCGGTGTAGGAGACATCGTACTCGGCGAACACCCTGTCGAGGACGTCCGTGAGTTCGTACTCGCCACGCTCGCTCTGTTCGACGTCGAGCCACTCGCGGGCCTCACCCGGAAGGACACAGGCCCCGGCGCTCACGAGGTCCGTGGTGGGATTGTCGGGCTTTTCGGTGACACCGACCACTTGCCCTCCATCGGTGTCGAGCACGCCGTAATTTTCGGGGTTCTCGGCACGATAGGCGCTGATGCCCGGTGCACCCTCGAACAACTGCTCGATGCTCGCCGCGTCGTAGAGGTCGTCGCCGTACAGCACCGCGAACGCCCCATCGAGGTGCTCGCGGGCGGCACGGACGGCATGGGCAGTCCCCAACTGTTCGTCCTGCGTGGCGTATTTCACGGGAACACCGCGATACTCCTCGCCGAAGTGGTCTCGAACTGCGTCGGCCTCATAGCCGACGACGAAAATCAGTTCGTCCGTGCCGGCCGCGATGGCCGCATCCGCAGTATGGGCACAGAGCGGACGGTCGGCGACCGGGAGCATCGGTTTCGGCGTGTGAGCGGTCAGCGGGCGCATTCGCGTGCCTTCGCCGGCTGCAAGGAGCACTGTCTGCATACCGGGGCCGACTCGTCGGTATGAAATAGGCCTACCGTTCGCCATCGCGGTGTTGCTGGCCGGGGCGGTGGCGCGCGGGAGTGCCGGAGGCACGACTCGTGCGAGGGATGAGCGAACGGAGTGAGCGAATCGGTTGGGGAGGGTGTAGCTGTCGCGGTGCGGTGCCGGGAAGATGCTGTCCACGCGAGTGGAGCGAGTACGGTCCGCCGTGAGCCACCACCGGGCGCTCCCGGGAGTTTTCCGTCCTGGTACTTTGCCACCCCGTGCGTCGCGCGGGCCCGGCGGCCCCGCGGACCATGCGAACGGACGCCTCGTCCGTGAGCAGACGAAGCGAACGGGTGAAGTAAAAAAGTAGGACCGATAGCGTTTTTCGCTCGCCAGCCCCCTCTACTGTGTGACGGAGTTTCGGGGACCGCTCGTCGAGGTGGGCGAGAAACAGACTGTGAGCACCCAGTACGGCGAGCGCGACCTCGCGGAACTTACCCTCAGACCCGACAGTGGACTGTCCGACCCCGTGACGCTCACGCTGTGGGGCAAATGGGCCGAAACCGTCGAGTACGCCAAACCGGGGATGGAGGTGCTCACCATCGGCGTCGAGCGCGAGGAATACCGGGGTGAGGTTCAGTATTCGACGACCGGCGATTCCAGAGTCGTTATCGAGCCGGACTACCTCGTGAACGTCACCGACGTGCGCTCGTGGGTCCAGTGTCCCCGTATGCACTACCTCAACAAACTCTCGGGCGTGCCGCTGAACTATCCCGTAGTCAAAGGTACTGTGGTCCACGAGGTGTTTTCCGACCTGCTTCGCGGTGGCGACGTCGAGGCGGCAATCGACGAGCGAGTCGCGGAGGCGGGGCTGGATTTGGGACTCCTCGAACGTGACGCCGACGAAGTTCGCTCGGACGTTGCCGACCACGCCCGCGCCATCGACGGTTGGCTCCGACAGGGCACTCTCGACGACGAGGACGAGTGGCGCTCCGAGCGAACGCTGATTTCCGAGCAGTATGGTCTGAAGGGACGGGCCGATGCCGTGCGCCGCGGTGCGCCGGTCGAACTCAAAACGGGCAAGAACACAAACAGCGAACCCAGATTCCAGGACAAGGTGCAGGTCGCCTGCTATGCACTCTTGCTCGATGAGATGGGCGAAAAGCCCGATACGGGAACGCTGATATACACGAAAAACGCCGCTCTCGACAGGAACGAAGCGGACGGCGACCTCTCGCCGGCGAAGGACTTCTCGCTGTCCAATGGACTCATCGAGTACGTCCTCAGACAGCGCAACGAACTCGCCGCGATGGGCGTCGCGGGCGAGATTCCCACGGGCTACGAGGCCAACGCGACCTGTAACTACTGTTTCGAGCAGGACACCTGCATGGTGGTTTCGGGCCGACTCGACCACGAATCGAAGGCCGGACAGGTGGGCAGCGCACTGCCCGCGGAGGAACGAGCCTACTTCGAGCGGTTCTATCGAGCCATCGAAAACGAACGCCGGGCCGTCCATCACGAATACGCCAAACTCTGGGCACAGAGCGCCGACGAACGCGCCGCCGCCGACCGGGCGCTCATCAACCTCGAACCCGTAGGAAGGAAGGAAGTCGATGGCCGGTGGGAACTACGCGCACGGTGTGCGGACCCGGTGTCGAAAATCCGCGAAGGTGACGTCGTACTCGCGAGCGATGGCCACCCCGTGAGAGGAACCGCCGAGATGGCCCGCGTGGTGGAGTTGGGCGAGGAGATCGTCGTCAGAACGGATGAGCCGGTCGAGCTCCGCCGGCTCGACGTCTATCCCTCCGAGATGGGCGTCGACGGCATGCTCACGGCACTGCACGACGCGGTGCTCGCCGGCGACCCCAGTCAGAAAGACGTGCTGTTCGGACGGCGCGAGCCGGAATTCCGCGACGTCGGGGAGGAGTTCATCGGGAACAACGCCGCCCAGAACCGGGCCGTGGGCCGCGCGGTCGGGGCCGACGACTGCGCGCTGATTCACGGCCCACCGGGAACGGGCAAGACCTACACCATCGCGCGTGCGATACGGGCGCTGGTCGACCGCGGTGAGCGCGTGCTGCTGTCGGCCTTCACCAATCGTGCGGTCGACAACGCGCTCGAAGCGCTCGAAGCACAGGGATTCACGGATTTCGTTCGCGTCGGCACCGAGCACGGCGTGCGCGCGGACATGCAGGAGTACCGGCTCGAAACGCGCGGCGACCCCGCGAAACGGGCGCGCGAACTGCGCGAGGCTCCGGTCGTGGCGGCGACGACGGCGAGCTGTGGCTCACGCGTGCTGCGCGAGGCGAGCTTCGACGTGGCACTCGTCGACGAGGCCGGCCAGCTCACCGAGCCAGCGACGCTCGCCGCACTCGCGCTGGCCGACCGGTTCGTTCTGGTGGGTGACCACCAGCAGCTCCCGCCGGTGGTGCAGGCCGAAGACACCGAGCAGGCGAACGATCCGGCGTCGACGGACCCGACTGCGACGCGCTCGGACGGCGGGCACGCCGACCTCCAGCGACCGACCGAGCCATCGCTCGACGGCGAGCAGGTGGCTGACCTCTCGCGGTCGCTGTTCGAGCGACTCATCGACGAGTACCCCGATGCGTCGGTGCTGCTCGACACCCAGTACCGGATGGCCCAGCGGATTCAGGCGTTCTCCTCCCAGGAGTTCTACGACGGTGCGCTCAGGCCCGCGAGTGGAGCGGTCGCCGCCCAGCACGTCGCCGACCTCCCGACGGTCGACGCCGACGCACTTCCCGAGAGTCTCCGAAAGCAGGTCGCGTTCGTCGACCCCGACGGCGTGGCGCAGGGCAACACCAACCCCGCGGAGGTGGCGGCGGTCGCCGAAATCGTTGAGGAGTTCGTCATGGCAGGTGTCCCGCGCGAGGAGATCGGTATCATCGCACCGTTCCGCGCACAGGCGGCGGCCATTCGTCCGGAAGTTCCCGACATCGCCGTCGACACCGTCGACCGCTTTCAGGGCTCGGCGAAGGAGGTCGTCATCGTCTCGTTCGTCGCCACGGGAACTCTCGACTCGCCGATTTTCGAGGATTACCGGCGAGTGAACGTCGCGCTCACGCGCGCGAAGAAGGCTCTCGTGCTCGTCGGCGACGAAAGCGCACTCGCCTCCGACGAACGCTACGCACGGATGGTCGAGTGGGCGAAATAGGACCTACCCCGTTCGTTCGATTATCGCTCCCTCAATACCGACCGCAGCAACTCCCGCGTCGTCAATAGCGATGCCGTGCAGATCGGCGTCTATCGGCGTCTCGACCGACTCCCAGCCGTCGTTCGCGCGTTCGTACACCGCTCCGCCGTCGCCGGCCGCGAGACCGGTTTCGTCCGCGAGGGCGACCGCCGAGAGCGCGCGCTCGCCGGGCTGGAGTCGCGTCCAGACCGCCCCGTCGTAGCGAAACAGCGAGCCGTCGTCGGCCGTGACGAGCGTTTCGGAGTCGCTGGCGGCGACGCCGGTGAAGGCAGCGTTCGCGTCCTCGATGCCGATTTTCTCGTAGGTTTCGCCACCGTCGGTCGTCTCGTAGACCGACTGGTTGGTGTCACAGATGTGTCCACGGTCGGTATCGAGGAATTCGATGGCCGCGATGCTCGACCCGCTGCCCGGTTTCTCGATGTCGCCCCACGAGACCGTACCGTTCTCGTAGGTTCCGCGAAGGAGTTCGCCAGAGCCGTTCACGAGATGTATTTGCTCTTCACCGCTGTTGCCCGTCACGGCGACGTCCTCCCACGTGCTGGTCTGGTCGTCCGGTGCGGAGTGGTCGGTGAGTCGTCCATCCGCGTAGCGTCCGAGGACGCCGCTGTCGCCGGCGAACCAGACGGCTTCGCCGTCATCGGTCGCGTCCACGCCGCGAAGCACGTTCGCGTTCGCCGTCGGACCGTCGTCGAGCGCCACCTCCCAGCCGCCGTCGCGGGCGAGGACGACGCCACCCTCGCCGACCGCGTACGCGCCCCCACGGGTGGCGACGACGTCGAGCAGCGACTGGTCGGTCGGCGTGTCGATGGCGTCCCAACCGGGATCGGCCGACCCACCGCTGTCGGTTCTCTCACCGACTCCGGATGCTGCGGGTTCGTCGTTCTCATGGTGGTCCTCGACATCGTTTACGTCGGCTGTGGACACCGCGTTCGGAGCATCGCGGTCGGTCGAGCTGTCGGGCGTGCTATCGGTCGCCATGTCGGCGTCGGAACCATCGGCGCGACTGGCTGGTTCGGTGGCGGTACTGGCCGAACCGCGGTGGCTACTGGCGCGGTCGTGGTCGGGTCCATCGTCGAGCGGTTCGTCGGTACTCGTGTCGGGCTGGTCCGCGCCCGTTCCGGTCTCGGAGGTCTCATCGTCGCCGACGACCGACGGGACGTTCTCGCCCTCGCCGGTGAGATAGAGGAGCACCGGCGGAAGGACGTAGACGGCGATTGCCAGCAGGATGAACCAGCGGTTGCCGGTGAAACTGGCCCATAGCCCGAGGGCGGTGAGCGCGGCCGCACTCGCGGCGTGGACGCCAGAGCGCGCGTACTGGCGGTAGTACGCGAAAAAGCCGCCAGCGGACGAGTCTGCCATTGGCTGTCATCGGCCGGTAGCGTTCATGAGCCTTCGGCTTGAACACGACACGTCGGCGAGTCCCTTTTCCGCCGTGCCGTCGCCCATCCACCATGCGCGTGACCTTCCTCGGAACCGGCGCGGCGATGCCGAGCGGCCGGCGTGCCCAGACCGGTCTCCTGGTCGAGGCCGGCGACAACAGCCTGCTCGTCGACTGTGGTAGCGGCGTCCTCAACGCGCTCGCACGCACCGACACGGGCTACGAGGACGTCGGCACGGTGCTTTTGAGCCACCACCATCTCGACCACGTGGCCGACCTGCTTCCCCTGATGAAAGCACGGTGGCTCGCTGGCGCGGACCATCTGGAGGTCGTCGGGCCGCAGGGCACAAAGGGCCTACTCGATGGTCTGCTCTCGGTCTTCGAGTACATGGACGGCCGCATCGACCTTCGGGTACGCGAAATCGGGGCAGAGTCGTTCTCGGTCGCGGGTTTCGACGTCGAGGCGAAGGAGACCCGCCACTCGATAGACTGTCTCGCCTACCGGTTCACGCACGACGACGGCCCGGCCTTCACCTTCAGCGCCGACAGCGAGGCCTTCGAGGGGCTGGCGAACTTCGCCGACGGCTCTGCTGTACTGGCCCACGACTGTTCGTTTCCCGACGAGGTCGACGTCTCGAACCACCCGACGCCGAGCCAGTTGGGCCGAGTACTCGCGGAGTCGGGAACCGATGTCGGTCGGGTCTATCTCACCCATCTCTATCCCCACACCGAGGGTCGCCACGAGGAGATGCTCGAATCGGTCGGCGAGCACTACGACGACGATGTCCGGTTCGCGCGCGATGGCCTGACGGTCGAAATCGAATAATGGGGCTACTCCAGTCGATACCGAAGGAGTGCCGCGATGCCGCCCAACGACGCCAACTGATTGCCGGGCGCGAACTCGCTCGAAAACACGGTCACGGAGCCGCCCTGCTGTTCGACGCGCTCGATGGTTTCGTTCACGTCGACGGGCCACTCGCCCTCGCCGGCGCGCTCCTCGCGGAGTCGGTCGTCGAGCACCAGTAACTCCTCGACGGCCCCGTACTCGGCGGCCTCGGCGACTTCCTCGATGCCATACGTTGCCTCCGCGCCCTGTGCGATGCGGGCGGTGAGTTCGTCGATCTTCTCGGCTTCCTCGGCGATTCTGGTTTCGGCTTGGACCTCCTCTACTGCACCGCGTTTCAGCACTTCGTGAACGCCGCGGTCGCCGATGGCGCTCGTGTCGACCGTGGCACCGAGCTTTTCGAGCACCTCGGGTGCGTTCCGCTCGATGTACTTCCGGGCGTCCTCTTTCGTGAATCCCGGTCCGGCGAGCAGGATGGCATCGACGTCGAGATGGCTGAGTGCGCTCGCGAGGTCGGCGAACAGTTCCGAGCGCTCGCGGGCGTACTCGCCCTTTCCGGTGGGTCCGGTGAAGGAGGCGTACTCTTCGGCTCCGTACTGGGCAACGGTGTGAATCGACGCCGCACCCTCCTCGACGGTGGCGATGGCGACGTCGGCGTTCTCGGTCGCCTCGACGGCCTCCTCGATTCGTTCGCGCTGGTCGGGTTTCCAGACCTTCTCGACGTCGATTTCGGCGCGCTCCTCGACGTTCAAGGTATGGTGATGGCCCACTTGGTCCTCGCGGGAAGCCGATTCGATGGTGCCAGAGACCCGGAGACGGTTGGCGAACTTGTGGAACTCGCTTTCTTCGACGCTGATGGTCACCGACATCGGCTCGCGCTCGCCGCCGGTATCGCGCATGCGGTCGTCGTTGCGCTGGATGCGCCGGGTCGTCTCACCCGAGACGAGGTCGCCGGGTTCGAGCACGTACGAGAGATGCCAGAGGTCGTCCAGACTCTCGGGAACGAGCGTCCAGCGCTCGCGCTCGCCGTCGAGACGGGTCCGGTCGTTGATGTGCATACTTCGACTGGGGAGGCCGAGCAGTAAGTGCGCTGTCGTTGGGCCTACTCGACCACGCGACTCCCACCGGGCGGCAGGAACTCCGCGATGAGGTCCGGGCTCGCCACTTTGCGGACGAACGAGGTGTCCTGAAAGCGCTCGCGGAACTCCCGATAGAGCCGTTTCGCCGCATCGTTCTGGGCGTACTGACCGGGTTCCACGGTGACAGCCGTCTCGGTGCGGTCGACGATAGCCGACGGCGGCCCGCCGATGACCCGTGTTTCCGGTTCGCAGGTGATGCCGACGGCGACGCCGACAGGTGTATCCCGGAAGTAGGTGCGGTCGCCACGGATGGCGAAGCCCCCTTTTTCGAGATACTCGCCGCTCTCCGGGGTCTTCGAGACTTGGTCGGGGTCGGCCATGTAAGCGTCGCCGGCGAAGCGGCCGTTCTTCCACACAGTCGAATACGAGACGGCGAACTGGGCGGCCTCCTCCAGACTCCCGTCGGGAATATCCACTTCGCGCGTGGGTTCGCTCGGCCCCGTAGCCTTGAGCACCGTGACCGGTCCGCCTTGGACCTGCGTGTGGAAGAAGCGGTCGCCACGGTCGAGATATTTCTTCACCAGTTCCTCGTTCTGGTCGGCGTTGCGCCCGCCGAGGACGAGAAAGCCCTCGCTCGTGTGAAACCACCGGAATCGCTCGTACCACTGCTCGTTTTGCCTGACGGGAATCGACCGTCGGGAAAGCCAGTCGACGTCTTCGGCTTCGGCTTCGTCGTCGGGTTCACTCTCGGCGTCGCCGGCCTCCCACTCCTCGCGGCGGCGCTCGATTGCTTCGAGTTCGGCGCGCGTCTCGGCGATGGCTTCCTCCGCGCCCTCCTTCTTCTCGACGACGCGCTTGGCCTCGCCGTAGAGACGGTCGGCGTTCTGCTCGACGCCCTCCTGCGGGTCGAGTTCGACATCGCGGCCGTCGATGTCCATCCTGACTGTGCCCTCGCTCGGTTCGACCCCCGAAACGGCCTCGGCGGCCGCGATGCCGCGCTCTCTGCCCTCGGCGAACCGTTCGTCGATGGCCTCCCAGCCGATACCCTCCTCGCGCGCGTTTCTGACCGTCGAGAGGACGTCGTCGACGAGTTCGTAGTTGGCATACAGCGACTCGGCCTTCGCGCGCTCGCGGTCGGCCTGTTCCTCGAAGTCCTCGATGGCCCCCTCCTGCTGGTCGATGATGCGCTGCTGGCGCTCGATGTCCTCTTCGAAATCGGGTCTGCTTCGCCCGCCGCTTGTCTCGTCCTCGGTCGTGTCGAGTTCGACGAAGTACGCATCGAGCGCCGCGGTGAGCGAATCGAACTCCTCGCTATCCAATCCATCCCGCTCTTCGAGCGCGAACGGGGTGACATCGACCGGTTCGCCGTCGTCGCGGTAGATGCGCGGTGCGAACGCACCACTTGAGAGCTGTTCGGACAGTCTGGTGAGCGCCTCGTAGAGCGCCTCGAACTCCGCCTCGCCCGCCTCGGCGATGGCGAGTTCCTTCTCGACGCCCGCACGGGTACAGAGTTCCTCGCCGTAGAGACCGCCGAAGTTCAACTGGGTGGCGAGGGTGCGCACGAGGTCGGTGTTCGATTCTTCCATCCGGGCGGCAAATCCATCGTAATCGACCGCGAGCGGGTCGAAGCGCGCGGCGGGGTATTCGTACTGTGCACCCGGTGCCACGGTACGGGACTGGAGGCGCACGGTGTTCAGGCAATCGACCACCTCGCCGGCGGCGTCGAGCACGGCGACGTTGCCCTCGCCGAACAGTTCGGCGACGACCTGTGTATTCTGGTCCTCGCGCTCGAACTCGAAGGTGAGGACTCTGTCGAAGCCGAACTGCGAGACGCCGGCGAAATCAGCCCCCGAGAGTCGATTGCGGAGCATCTTCGCGAACCCCGGCGGGCGACCCGGTGCGTCGGGGACGTGCTCGGGCGAGACGACGTGTGCGCGCTTGGTCTCGCCGACCTCGACGATGAGTTCGACCCGACCACGGTCGAAGTCCCGGAGTTTCAATCTGAGGAGGTCATCGCCGTAGAGATAGGCCTTGTCGAGTTTCGCGCCGGCGTACGCCCCGAGCTCGGTGACGAGGGCCGCGAGGTCGACGCTGGTTAGCTCGCGTTTCGGGTCCATGTCCTTCCCTCTCACCGGGCGCGAAAAAGGGGTGTCGTTACGCGCGCTCGACGATACGTTCGCCGGCGTCGAGACCGCTGCGAAGCGCGAGATGGATACGTCCCTCACCGTCGACCCAATCGCCGGCGAAAAACAGGTCCGCCCGTTCGGTGCTATCGAGCAGGTCCCCGTCGACGCCGCCATCCGGCTGAGCGAGTCGCCAGCCATGACTGTCGACCCAATCCGGCTCGGCGAGGCGCTCGTCGTCGAGCAGGTCCGCGACCATGTCAGCCGCCGCGAATGCGATTTCCCCGGTGGGTTCACCGTAGCGCTCGGCCGACCAGTCGGGTGCCATCTGGACTATCAGGAGCGACTCGCCGTCGGGAACGTGGCCCGGCTTGCACTCCTCCCGGGAGAGCCAGCCGATATCGTGCTCACCATCGATATTCACGAGCGCGTAGTACGGCCGGTCGAGCGAGAACGGGTAGTGCAACACGGCGGTGACGGTCGTTCGATACGGCACCGTCTCGACGCTCCCGACGAGGTCGGACCGAAGACTGTTTTCCCACGCCGCATCGGCGAGCAGGCTCGCCGTCTGTGGGGCGGGTGGCGTGAGTACTACCGAATCGAACTCCCCGAGACCGTCGCCGTCGGTGGTTTCGAGCCGCCAGCCATCCGCCCGCTCGATGCGCCCGATGCGGGTGTTCGTCTCGATGGTGGCATTGGTGCGCTCGAACAGCCGTTTCGCCAACTGGTCGATACCCTCCCGATACGTCCACTTCCGGCCGTCGGTATCTCGGCCCTCGCTGACGTCGTTCGCGCCATCGAACGTCCAGACGGGCGCGTCGATATCGGCCAACCCCTCCGCATCGAGTTCGGTGAGGAGATCGTCGACGCCGGTCTCGTCCTTGCAGTAGTTCGCACCGTAATCGTACCGACAGTCGTGATTGCGGCGGGTCGCGGTCCGTCCGCCGACCGTCGATGCCTTCTCGAAAACCGTCACGTCCGCCGCGCCGTCGAGGGCGTACGCCGCCCCCGCACCTGCCACCCCGGCACCGACGACGGCGACGGTCATCGACGAACCTCCGTACGCCGGAAACGAATCGGTCATCGGCCGGGCTACGCACTCCGAACGGGAAACGCGACCGCTCGGAGGAGAGAACCGAACGTCGACGGGAGGGGCACGAACCCCGAACTGGCTCCGCGCCCCACGGGCGGGTCCGTCCGTGGCATCACCTGCGGTCGTCCCCATCCCCATGCGCTCCTCCCACACACATAAATCAACTGGCCGAATCGGCTGTGTACGCGGCCCGCACACCCGTTCTCAGCAACTCTGATGAACTGAGCTGTCGTTTACAATCGCTTGCTCACGTACGGGCCGTCCTGCCGGTAGCCGAGATTCCGGTAGTATTCGCGCGCGCCGATGCCGCTGATGACGCTGAGTTTGTCGAATCCCGCGTCGGCGGCCATCGCCTCGGCGTGGCGAAGGAGCTTCCCGCCGTAGCCCTTGTGCTGCCAGTCGGCGCTTTCGTTCCCCACTTCGACCATCGGCCCGTAGACGTGGAGTTCGCGCACGATGGCCGCGTTTTCGAGTTCCCGTCTCGTCGGTTCGTTCGGAAAGCGCAGCCGGCAGAACCCCACGAGCAGGTCGCGCTCTTCGTCCTCGTAGCTGATGAACTGCTCCGTCCCACCACCCGATTCGTAGGTGAGCACGTCACGTTCGACGTTTGCCGGCGGTTGCTCGTTCATCCCGACCTCACGACACCGGATGCAGTCACAGTGCCAGCCGTGTTCGTCCATGCGCTGGCGGGCGAG
>CAZJHA010000028.1:0-15789 GCA_964545755.1 uncultured Halobacteriales archaeon
GCTCGGGCAAGATCGTCTGCACCGGCGCGAAGAGCACCGCCGACGTCCACGAGAGTTTGGAGATCGTCTTCGACAAGCTCCGCGACCTCGAAATCGAAGTCGAAGAAAATCCCGAAATCGTCGTCCAGAACATCGTCACGAGTGCGGACCTCCAGAAGACGCTGAACCTCAATGCCATCGCCATCGGGCTGGGTCTCGAAAACATCGAGTACGAACCCGAACAGTTCCCGGGACTGGTCTATCGCCTCGACGACCCCGAAGTGGTGGCGCTGTTGTTCGGCTCGGGCAAGCTCGTCATCACGGGAGGAAAGGAACCCGCCGACGCCGAGCACGCCGTCGACAAGATCACCGACCGCCTCGACGAGCTTGGACTGCTCGACGGCTGAGATTCGGGTACTCTCCGAGCGCTTCGAACGAGCGTATCGAACCCTCAAGAGGACCCCGTGTGTCGGTGCACGGGTTCGTCTTGTTCGCAGTAACGCACCGAGGAGGCGAGTCGAGAGTGCTCGGAGCCGGAGTGGAGGGCGTATCGACCACCACGAAAGGCCAGACACAAGCCGATTCGGGAGAGACAGTCGAGTATGACCGCGAGCGCCCTCGCACAGGTCGACCCGGCGACGGGTGGCCTGCTCGCCTACGCGGGCACGTTCCTGCTCGCCGCGGGCGTCTACTCGCTGACCGCCCACATCGCCGCGCGGAACGTCCTCGGCGACGTGCCAGCCAGACGGGCGCTGCTCGTCGGGCCGGTCCCGGCGGCCATTTCACTTCTGCTCCAGCAGTACGGCGTGCTCGCCTTCGTGCTCGCCATCGCCACCGATTTCGTTCTCATCCGCTACGTCTATCGGCTCAAGGCCCGGACGACAGCGCTCGTCACGCTCATCCACCTCGTCGTCAGCGTGCTCGTCCTCTTCGTGGTGTTGAGCGCCTATCGGCTCGTTGGCACGGCCCCCGGTTAGTCGACGAGACGTTCGATTTCGGTGACCAAGACGCCGCTCGCGCCGAGTTCTTTCACGTCGTTGATGGTCTCGAAGACGTCGCGCTCCTCGACGACCGCATGCACCGCGACGTGCTCCTCGCCGGCGATGTCCATGACCGTCGGCCCACCGAGACCCGGAATCACGTCCCGAATCTCATCGAGGCGGTCTTCGGGCGCGTTCATCATCACGTAACGTTTGCCTTCGGCCGAAAGCACCGAGCGCAGCGCCGTCTCGACCTCCTGGAGCTTCGGGTCGTCGGCCGTCTCGGGGCGGGCGAACAGCTGAGCCGAACTCGACAGGACTTCTTCGATGATTTCGAGGCCGTTGACTCTGAGTGTGGTACCCGTCGAGGTGATGTCGATGATGGCGTCGGCCATCTCGACGTGAGGCGTGAGTTCGGTCGCGCCGGAGACCTCGACGACCGCGGGGTCGATACCCTGTTCGGCGAAGAACTCGCGGGCGATGTTCGGGAACTCAGTGGCGACGGTCTTCTCGGCGAGGTCAGAAACCGATTCCAGAGAGCCGTCCTTGGGCGCGGCGAGCACCAGCCGACAGCGTCCGAACCCGAGATCGAGGCGTTCGTCGAGACCGACGCCGGCCTCGCGGACTTGATCGAGACCCGTGACGCCCGCATCGGCCGCGCCGTCGGCGACGTATTCGGGAACGTCCGCGGCACGGACGAACAGAACTGTCACATCGGGGTCCACGGTCGAAGCGTACAGCTGGCGCTCGGCCCCGTTCTCGATGTGGAGGCCGGCGCGTTCGAGGAGGTCGATGGTGGGGTCGTGTAAGCGACCCTTATTGGGCACGGCGAGGCGCATACCGGCCTCGGGTGGTCAGCGATGAACTGCCTTTCGTTACCGGTGCGATAGAGTGATGCGTTCGCTGGCCCGAGCGAGCGTGTGAACCGAGCGACCGACGTGCTCGTGGTCGGCGGCGGCGCGACCGGCACCGGTATCGCCCGCGACTTGGCGCTGCGTGGGGTCGATGTCACGCTCTGCGAACGGGGCGGTCTCGCCGCCGGAACGACGGGCCGCTCGCACGGCGTGCTTCACAGCGGGGCGCGATACGCCGACTTCGACCCCGCCGGCGCGCGCGAGTGCATCGCCGAGAACCGAATTCTGAAGGACATCGCCGGCGCGTGTATCGACGGTACGGGTGGGTTCTTCGTCCAGCTCGAAAGTGATGATTCCGAATATTTCGACGAGAAACTCGCCGCCTGCCGCGAGCAGGGCATCGACGCGACGGTGCTCACAGGTGACGAGGCACGCGAGGCGGTGCCAGCGCTTGCAGCCGACACCGAGTGCGTCATCCGGGTTCCCGACGCCGTGATATACCCCTCGCGACTGGTCGCGGCCACGGCCGCGAGCGCGCGCGACCACGGCGCACGGATGCTACCGAACACGCCAGTCAACGACCTGCTGTGTGAGGATGGGGCGGTCGTGGGCGCAAGCGTCGGTGGCGCGAACGACGGAGAAATCCGCGCCGAGCACGTCGTGAACGCGACCGGTGCGTGGGCCGAACGGCTCGCCGGGCTGGCCGGCGTCGACGTGGCGATGCGGCCGACCTCGGGCGTGATGGTCGCCGTCGACTACGAGGGCATCGAGCCGGTGCTCAACCGCTGTCGACCGCCCAGCGACGGTGACATCGTGGTGCCCCACGGCTCGCAGGTGGTGCTCGGCACGACGAGCGTCGCAGTCGATGACCCCGACGACTACGACACCGACCGCGAGGAAATCGACCGGATGGTGAACGAGTGCGCCGCGATGGTTCCCGGTCTCGATGGACGGGAAGTCTCACGGGCGTACTGGGGCGTCAGGCCACTGTACGCACCGGACGAGGCCGAGCGGTCGGAATCACGCTCGGTGTCGCGCGGCTTCTTCCTGCTCGACCACGCCCGCGACGGCATCGACGGGTTCACGAGCATCGTCGGCGGCAAGCTCACGACCCACAGGAGAATGGCCGAAGCCGTCGCCGACCACGTCTGCGAGGAACTCGGCGTTTCGGGCACGTGTCGCACGGACGAAAAGCGACTGCCCGGCCACGACGACCCGGCCGTACTCGACGAACTCGTCGCCGAGTTCGGCGCGGACTCGCCGGCCGACAGCGACGTCACCGACGCGAACCCGTAGATTCACGCCGCCGGGCGCGAAACTCGCTGTATGACGACGCTCGAAATCACAGGCGGGCAGGTTCTCCGCCCGGGTATGGCCGTCGAGCGCGGGGACGTACTCGCCGACCAACAGACGGGCGAGATTCTGGCCGTCGGCGACATCGCTGCGGGTGACGAGACGCTCGACGCGGCAGGTTGTCTCGTGATTCCCGGTCTCATCAACGCTCACACCCACCTCGCGATGACACTGTTACGGGGCTACGCCGACGACAAGCCCCTTGCGAGCTGGCTCCGTGAGGACATCTGGCCGGTCGAGGGCGTACTCGAACCCGAGGATGTCCGGGCGGGAGCCGCCCTCGGCGCGCTCGAAAGCATCGAGGCGGGAACGACCGGTCTCTGTGACATGTACTTTCACGTACCTGAGGTCGTCGACGCCATCGAGCAGGCCGGGCTGCGCGCACGCGTCGGCCACGGCGTCGTCACCGCCGGTAAGGACGCAGACGAGAGCCGCGCGGACTTCGCGGAAGGGATGGCCGTCGCGCGCGAGCAGGACGGCGCGGCAGATGGGCGAGTTTCGACGGCGTTCATGCCTCACAGCCTCACCACCGTTTCGGGGGCAGAACTCGACGAGTTCGTTCCCGAGGCCCGCGAGGAGGGCGTGCCGGTCCATCTCCACGCGAACGAGACGCGCGCCGAAGTCGATCCCCTCCTCGACGAGCACGGCGAACGGCCGCTCGAATACGCCGCCAAGCATGGGCTGCTTGCTTCACAGGACTTCGTCGCCCACGGCACCCACTTCGACGCGACCGAAATCGAGCTGCTCGCCGACACGGGAACGGGAGTGGTCCACTGTCCGGCCTCGAACATGAAACTCGCAAGCGGCATCGCCCCCGTCCAGGAGTTGCTCGATGCGGGCGTCACAGTCGGGTTGGGGACCGATGGCGCGGCCTCGAACAACGACCTCGACGTGTTCGACGAGCTGCGCGACGCGGCGATGGTGGGGAAACTCGCTGCCGACGATGCGAGCGCCGTCGATGCACCCACAGCAGTAAGGATGGCGACGGCGGGCAGCGCCGACGTGCTCGGCTTCGACGCCGGACGCATCGCCGAAGGAAGGGGGGCCGACATCGCGGTGCTCGATATCGATAGAGCGCATCTCACGCCTCAGCACGACCTCGTGAGCCATCTCGCCTACGCGGCCTCGGGCGCGGACGTGCGCCACACCGTCTGTGACGGCGAGGTGTTGATGCGCGACCGCGAGGTGTTCACGCTCGACGCCGAGCAGGTACGAGAAGAAGCCGAAGAGCGCGCGATGGCCGCTGTCGAACGCGCGCGCTGATTACCTGACGAGCATGCGTGCCCCGACGGCAGCCAGTCCCGCAAGCGCCGCGAGCACGCCGAAGCCCGACCCTTCCGTACCGCTGGTCCCGGCGGCCCCGCCCGTTCCCTCGGTTCCGTTGGGTCCCGCAGACGAGGTGTTGACGGCTCCAGTCCGGGCGTTCGTCGGTGCCGAGACGAGCCGGTGGACCCCGCCACCGAGGTCCCCGCCGGTCGTCAACGCGTAGAGGTCGCCGTCGTTGTCGCGGCCGATAGCGATGAGGTGAGCGTTCAACTCGCCGTTCTCCGCCCCGGCGATGCGGAGTTTCTCGAACGACCACAGTCCGGTCTCTTTGGGTGTGGCGACGAACAGCGACCCCTGTGGCTTGCCGGCACGAATGCTGTAATCGCCGAAGACGTATCGACCATCGAGCGCGTCGACGCTTCCCTCTGAGGTGTAGCCGCCGATGACCGAACTCCCGATTGGCTGGTCGTTGCGGGTGTGGGGATACTCGATGATGGGGTCGACGAGCGCCTCGCCGCCACGGACGTCCGCCGGCGTCGCGGTGGGACAGGAATCGATGGTTCCGTCCGGGCTGAAACAGTGGGTACCCTCGCGGACGTTCCAACCGTAGTTGTTCCCCCGTTCGACGATGTCGACCTCCTCGTAGCGGTTCTGGCCGACATCGGCCACGTAGAGGTCGCCATTGGAGAATCCCATCCGCCACGGGTTGCGAAAGCCCCATGCGTACTGCTCCGGAAGGCCGGGTTCGCCGACCAGCGGGTTGTCGTCGGGAATCCCGTAGGGTTTGTCGCCCTCGCGGCTGTCGACGTCGATGCGAAGCATGCTCCCCAAGAGATTCTCCGTGACGTCCTGACCGTTGCCGCCGTCGAGCGCGCCGTACCAGTCCTCGGCGTGGCCGGTACCCATGTCGTTGGCCGCGCCGCCGTCGCCGAAGGGCACGTACAGGTAGCCGTCGGGACCGAACGCGACCGCACCGGCGTTGTGGTTGCTCTGGGGTTCGGGCACTTCGAGCAGCCGGCGCTCGGAATCGGGTCGGCCGGCGCTCAGGTCCTCGGTCGTCCGGAACTCCGCGAGCACCGCAGTGTGCGAGTGTGAGTCCGGCGTGTTCTCGGTCGACGGCGCGCTGTATCGCAGGTAGAACTGCCCGTTCTCCTGAAACTCGGGGTGGAAGGCCAGCCCGAGCAATCCTTGTTCGCCCTCGACGGGCGTCATGCGGTCGCTGACGTCGAGAAACGGCTCGCCCTCGGCGTTCGAGGCGACCGTGTACATCTCACCCGTTCGTTCGAGGACGAACCGGCGGTCGCTACCGGGCGGTACGGCGAAGTCGATGGGCTGTTCGAAACCGTCGGCGACGGTATCGAGACCGATCCTCGGTCCGCGTGGAACGGGCGGGCGTTGTTGGGCGCGCGCACTGTCACCCGCGACGAGTGGGACGGTGGCGGCGCCCGCGAGACCCAGAAAACGACGGCGCGGGACGGGACGGTCGGTCGGGTCGGCTGTGTCGTCCATCGTTGCTGTCGTCGGATGAGAACGTCCGGGCGGCTAAAGTCCTGCCGGCGTCTGTCGCATCGGGTGGTACTGGCAGCGCGTTTCGATTGGTCGGGCGGGTTCGGTAGCGTTTTGAGCGCGCTGGCCCTCGTCGGGACATGACCACCGAGCCGATAACCGAACGCCTCGACGACCCCGCGGACGCCCGCGAATCCGGCCGTCAGAAGATCGACTGGGCGCGCGAGCACATGCCGATTTGCGCCGCGCTGTGCGAGGAGTTCGAGGAAACGGAGCCGCTTGCGGGCCAGCGACTCGGGATGGCGATGCACGTCGAGGCCACCACTGCCGTACTGGCCGAAACGCTCGCGGCCGCCGGCGCTGAAATCGCCATCACGGGCTGCAACCCGCTGTCGACCCACGACGACGTGAGCGCGGCGCTCGACGCACAGGAGTCGATTACCTCCTACGCCGAACACGGCGTCGACGACGAGGAATACTACAATGCCATCGAGTCGGTCATCGCCCACGAGCCGACCATCACAGTAGACGATGGGATGGACATGGTCGCGGCCATCCACGACGACCATCCCGAACTGGTCGATTCGATTGTGGGTGGGTGTGAGGAGACGACGACGGGCGTCCATCGCCTGCGCGCCATGGACGATGACGACGCGCTCGACTATCCCGTGTTCGCGGTCAACGACACGCCGATGAAGCGGCTGTTCGACAACGTTCACGGAACCGGCGAGTCATCGCTCGCGGCCATCGCCATGACCACGAACCTCTCGTGGGCGGGCAAGACGGTCGTCGTCGCCGGCTATGGCTTCTGTGGCCGTGGCGTAGCGAAGAAGGCCGCCGGCCAGAACGCCAACGTCGTCGTGTGCGAGGTCGACCCACGGCGCGCGCTCGAAGCCCACATGGAGGGCTACGACGTCATGCCCATGAACGAGGCCGCCGCCGAGGGCGACGTGTTCATCACGACCACGGGCAACCGGGACGTACTCACCAAAGAGCACTTCGAGCGGATGGGCAACGGCGCGCTGCTTGCGAACGCCGGCCACTTCGACATCGAAATCGACCTCGACGCGCTCGCGGAGTTGGCCGAAACCACTCGGGAAGCCCGCCCCGGCGTGCGCGAGTACGAACTCGCCGATGGTACGCGGCTGAACGTGCTCGCCGAGGGTCGACTCGTGAACCTCGCTGCTCCGGTCGCGCTCGGCCATCCGGTCGAGGTGATGGACCAGTCCTTTGGGGTGCAGGCCGTCTGCGTGCGCGAACTCACCCGTGAGGGATACGAACCCGGCGTCCACGACGTGCCCGAGGAGTTGGACAGGGAGGTCGCCGAGATCAAACTCGATGCCGAGGGCCTCGCCATCGACGACCTCACCGAGACTCAGACCGAGTACATGGACAGCTGGGACCACGGAACCTAGCCATGTCGAACGCCAAGGGCGACCGCCGGGAGCGCGAACTCGTCAACCGCCTCGACGCGGCGGGCTTTGCGGTGATGCGCGCGCCGGCCAGCGGCAGCGCCACCGAGCGCGAACTGCCCGATGCGCTCGCGGGCAACGGCGAGGTCTTCTACGCCATCGAGGCGAAATCCTCGTCGGGAAATCCAATCTATCTCACCGGCGAGGAGGTCGAGGCGCTGGTCTTCTTCGCCCAGAACTTCGGCGCGAAACCGCGTATCGGGGTGCGGTTCGACCGTGAGGACTGGTATTTCTTCCATCCGAGCGAGTGCCACATTACTGACAGCGGTAACTATCGTGTGAAAAAGGAGACCGCGCTCGAATCGGGGACCGACTTCGACGAACTCACCGGCAGCTCCTCGCGCACGCGCCTCGACGACTACGACGGCTGACGGTTCCTGCGACGCCCGTCGTGCGCATGTCTGACGCGGAGTTAAGTGCCGGCCGTCCGTCGCTTCGGATGGGCGCGCGCCGCCGGTTTCACCCCCCATCCTCCCCACTCGCGCGCCCGCACGGTCCCCGCTCCGGTGGCCCTCCCCTCCCCTTTCCGTTACTATTCGAGAGCTACGCGTCGGCCCCGTGGATCAGCTCGCGGACGGTCGCTACCGCGTCCGGGCGGGCCATGAGCGCGAGCTGGTCGCCCGCCTCGATTGCCGTTCTGGGGAGCGGAATCGTCATCGGCTCGCCCGCTCGTCCGTGGGCGTACACCCGCGCCGCCTCGGGCACGTCGAGGGTGACGACGCGCTCGCCGACGACGGGCGAGTCGTCGGGCACGGTGAGCGTGGCCGCCGAGAGCTTCTCGGTGATGTCGGCGAGGACGCTGAAATCCCCGCCCAGCAGGGCGGTCTTCGCGCCGGCCGCGCCGAGCTGTTCGGGATAGATGATTTCGTCGACACCTTCGCTGTACTCCCGATAGACCGTCTCGGAGAACTCCTCGCTGATGCGGAGCACCGTCCGACAGCCGTGGTCGTTGGCGACCGCACACACCGCGAAGTTGGTCTCGGAGTCGCCGGTGAGACCGCCGACCGCATCGGCCGTTTCGAGGTCGGTCTCGGCGAGCACGTCCATCGCAGAGCCGTCACCCTTGACGGCGGTGAACCCGTTCTCGCGGGCGCGTTCGACTTTTTCGAGGTCGTTGTCGACGACGGTCACCTCGTGGCCCTCCGTGGCGAGGAGGTCGGCCGTCCGGATGCCGACGCGTCCGAACCCAACGATAACACATCTCATGGTCGGTATAGCAGGCCGGGGATGAAAACACTATCTGCTCTCGGCGGCGAGTCGACGAGACGGCGACGGGGAGAGGCGGATGGGGAGGTCGGGTATGCATATTCCTGACCAAAGGCTATGTGTCGCCCCGAGGAACGGACGGTCGATGACGGCTATTGCCATCACTGGCGCGGCGGGCGGGGTCGGTCGAACGCTGCTCGAAGGGTTCGACGACCACGACGTGACGCCGCTCACCTACGAGGAAGAGGACGACATCGACAGCATCGTCTGTGACGTTCTCGACCGCGAAGCGTTCACGGAAGCGCTCGCCGGGCAGGACGTCCTCGTGCATCTCGCCGGCAACGCCTCGGCGTACGCCGACTGGAACGAGGTGCGCGAGGTGAACATCGACGGCGTCTACAACGCCTACGAGGCGGCCGTCGCCAACGGACTCGACCGCGTGGTCTATGCGAGTTCGAACCACGCGGTGAACATGGCCGACGTCGCCGACCCGAGCGAACCCGAGACGATGAAACCGGACGCGCCGGCGGTCTCTGCCGAGACGGATGTGCGGCCCGATTCCTATTATGGAGTTACGAAAGTCGCCGGCGAGGCCATCGGTAACTACTACGCCGCCCGCCACGGCATCGAAGTGGTCCATTCCCGCATCGGCTGGCTGATGGACCGCGAGGAGTTGCAGGACACCCAAGAGAACCCCGACCACCCCTATCCCGACGCGTACGCGCGCTTCGCCCGCGCGATGTGGCTCAGTCCGCGGGACTGCCGGGACCTCCACGAACGGGCCGCCACTGCCGACCTCTCCGAAACCCCAGTGACCGCTCACGGCGTCTCCAGAAACGACGAGCGGTATCTCTCGCTGACCGAGACCCAGCGTGCGCTCGGCTATCGACCGCGGGACAACGCGGACGAGACACTCGACGACTGAGTGGGGATACGAACTGTCTCGGCCGCGCGGTCACTCGAAGACGTCCTCGACAAGGAGGTCGGCGATGCGCTCGTTGGTTTCCGCACTGTAGTGGCCACCTTCCCCGCGCTGGACGTACAGCGACTCGACGGCATCGGGGTCGTCGGCTTCGTCGAAGTGGCGCGGGATGTCGATGGTCTCTAGCTCCGGATATTCGTCGTCGAGACGGTCGAGCAGGTCGCCGTAGACGGGTCCGTGGGTCGCCTCGTAGGCCGCGTACCGCAACTGGCCGCCCATCGCAAACACCGGCGTGAACTCCTTTTCGTCGGCGTAGTCGACGAACTCGCCGATGATGGCCGTGAACAGGTCTTCCTTCAGGTCGTACAGTCGTTCGTGGTATCGAACCCGTGGCTGTTCGAGTCTGACCCCCGAGCGCGTCTTCGCGTGAGCGGTGTCGATGCCCGGCAGCGAGACGCCGAAGTGACGCTCGACGTCTTCGAGGGCGGCAGCGGAGAGATAGCGGAGCTGTTCGGGGGGTTCGAGCAGGTCGGTCGCGTACGGGAAACGCGCGAGGTGCGGCTTGAACCAGTGGTCGTAGTGATAGTCGTTCGAGCGGAGGAACTCGGCGTGGGCTTCGAGGTCGAGGAGGTCCTCTTTCTGATCTATCGGCGTCTCGACTAGCTCCAGCGAGCCATCATCGAGTCTGTAGCGTGGCTTCGTCGCGAGCACGTTACCGAACTCCTGATAGTGTTTCCAGACGCTCAGGATGCGGGCAATCGACGACGCCGTGACGAGGACGACCACGTAGTCGGTCGGGTCCTCGGGGTACTGTCGTTTGAGCCGCAGGAGTGCCTGGTCGAGACCGTAGTTGCCGCCGCCGTAGTTGCTGACGTGCGTGCCGAGCTTTCGTGCGAGATGATTCTGAAAGGTCTCGTCGTCGTTGACCTCCCGACAGAAACAGTACGAATCGCCGTAGGTCGAAACCGAGAGGTCGGCATCGTCGTCGCGTTCGGCGGCCGGACAGACTCTGCTTCCATATTCGTCGGTCGAATACTCGACGACGGTACGGACCTCTTCGCCGGGAAGGTGGTCGCCGGTGTCCTTCTGTTTCGTCCGATTGGGCTGGGGACACCAGCCGAGTTCCGGGTCGAAACTGGAGAATTTCTCAAGCAGCGCCCGGTCGATGCCCGGAAACTCCTCCAGGACGACCGTCGGCATGCTGTTCAGCCCCTCCCCGTATCGCCGCAGGGCGTACCGCGAGAGCGCCTCCAGACCGATTGCGCTCGCCGCCCCAATACCGAGCGCCGCCCACAGTCGGCTCCGTCGTTCTCCATCGGTTCGTGTCATCACTCGGCAACTGATGCACTGTTCCGATATAGGTTGTGATAGTCCGACCGCAACAACCCGGGCGTCGGCCGGAAATCAGCCCGCTCTGAACGATATCCGTAGGGAGAGCGTAAGCCTAGGCCGGGATTTGAACCCGGGGTCTCGTCCTTACCAAGGACGCGCTTTACCGCTAAGCTACCCAGGCAGGCATTCCTGCCTACCGCCGAGCCGTCTTTATCCGTTTCGGTTCAGGAGTCCGTCGCCGACGTGCGCGCGCCGGCGTCGGTCGACTCGAACGGTGCGCTCGCCCGCCGGGCGAGTGCGTCGCGCGTTGCGGCGTCGAACAGTGCCTCGGCGGCGGGGAGGTCGGTCGATTCGGCCGTGGCGAGGTCGGCGACGAATTCGCGGTAGTTGGTCGAAGGATGGCCGTCGACGGCCGTGGTGCCGGCGACGGCGGCGAGGCGAAAGACATCGGCTTCGAGGCGGCACTCGTCGCGCCCATGGGTCCGGTCGCGGCCGAAATTGCGGACGGTTTCGACGGCACTCCCGGCGGCGTCGGTGCGCGCGAGCAGGTAGAACCCGCGGGCGACGAGCGCGTCGGCGGCGAGTACCGCCACGTTGGCCTCGCCGCTTTCTTCGCTCTCCCACGGTACCTCGGTGGCGAGCCGGCGCGTCAGGCGAAGTCCCTCGTAGATGAGTTGGGTGCCGGCAGCACGCTTGGCGACGGTCTCGAACGCAATCGAGGAATCGAGTGCACGGGCCGAGAGAACGACGAGCACGCCGGGGGCCATCGAGCCGGTGTCGAGGGCGGCCGTGACGGCGTCGTTGAACGGTTCCGGGTCGATATCACGGACGGCCTCCCGCGCGGCGGACCGGACGTGGGAGGCTTCCTCCATCGACAAATCGTCAGGCCGCGGACGGCAAAGGCCTTTGGAAACGGGCCGTACGTTCGCTCATGATTGAAGTACGTATCGACGGACCGGTCGCCACCGTTACCCTCGACCGCCCGCATAGACGCAACGCACTGACCCCGGACGCGCTCGACGACCTCGAAGCCGCAATCGAGCGCTGCGACGCACCGGTCGTCCACCTCCAGGGCGCTGGCTCGGCCTTCTGTGCTGGGGCGGACCTCAACTCCGTTGCCGACCTCAACGACGATGAGGCCCACGAGTTCGCCCGGGACGGCCAGCGCGTCGCCAAGACCATCGAGAGTGCGAACGCGGTGGTCGTGGCTGGCATCGACGGGGCCGCCCGCGGCGGCGGGGTCGAACTCGCGCTCGCCTGCGATGTCCGCCTCGCCACCCCGGAAGCGACCTTCGCCGAGACGGGCGTCAAACTGGGGCTGTTCGGCGCGTGGGGTGGCACACATCGACTACCCGAGGTCGTCGGGATGGGTAACGCCCTCGACCTCGCGCTCTCGGGGCGAACGGTCGACACCGAGGAGGCGCTGCGGATGGGGCTGGTCTCCAGAATCGTCGACGACCCCGCCGAAGCGGCCGCAGCAATCGCCGGGAGCGACCCGGCGGCGCTCGCCGCCGTGAAAGAGCGCGTGCGCGACGATGCACCGGCCGACGAACAGGACCGGCGCGAGGCGCGAGCGTTCGCCGGCCTCATCGAGCGCGCGGACCTCGCCGAATATCGCTAATCGAACCGGGTGAGCGGTTCGGGTGCGGGTGGCGTGTGGCGTTTGTGCTCGCTGCGGGCGACCAGTTCCTCGACGCGCTCGACGGTGTCAGTAGGGATATCGAGTTCGCGCGCGGTCGCCGTCCGCGAGAGCGGGCCGTCGACCCGCAGCGCGAGCACCGCATCGAGCGTGTCGTAGCCAATCCCTAGTTCGTCTTCGTCGGTCTGGCCGACCCACATCCCGGCGGTCGGCGTCTTCTCGACGAGGTCGTCGGGGATACCTACGTGACGGGCGAGCTGGCGCACCTGCATCTTGTAGAGGTTGCCGATGGGATGGCAATCGACCGCGCCGTCGCCGTATTTGGTGAAGTAGCCGACGAGCGCCTCGCTACGGTTGCCCGTCCCGAGAACCAGCATGTCCTCCCGATTGGCGACGAAGTAGTTGCAAACGGCCCGCACACGCACTCGGAGGTTGCCGACGGCCGTCTTCGAGGAATCGCCATCCATGAACTCGGGGAAGACATCGAGGAACTCCTCCACTATCGGCTCGATTGCGAGCACGTCGTATTCGATGTCGAGGTCCTCGGCGACTCGTTCGGCGTCGCTCATGTTCTCATCACTGTTGACCTCGCTCGGCATCACCAGCCCGTGCAGTCGGTCGGTGCCGAGCGCTTCGACAGTCAGGTGTGCCGTCAGCGTGCTGTCGATACCGCCCGAGATGCCGAGCACGCCGCCGGTCGCGCCCGCGTGCTCGACGCGCTCGCTGATGAACTGGGTGATGTGCTCGCGGTGGGCGTCGAGTTCCGCTTCCGAGAGCGAGATGTCGAACGGGACGTCCGCCATCGTTTCGGTATCGGACATTACCCGATGGTAGACAGCCACGTCACTAATACCCACCACCTGCCCGTGGAGCTGGTCGGCCGTCTCATACCGAGGGACTACGGGGTGGCGATGGTGAACAACAGGAGGTTGTGCGCGCCCGGCCCGAGACCGACCGCCGCGACCGCCCCGAGCAGGAGATAGCCCTCGGCAGGTTCCTCGCGGACGTACTCGCCCAGGAAGACGACGACCAGCACCGCGAGCGCGAGTTTGACGAGGACAAACAACCAGCCCGCGCCGATGACCTCGGCAGTGGGCAGCCCGGCGGCGACCTCGATGATCGCCCGCGAGACCGGCGAGCGCTCGCCGAAACCCAACACGTCGAGACCGACGGCCGTCGAGACGCCGTCGAGCGTGTGGCCGAACACCGCGAGCGCGCCGACCGCACCCGTGCATTCGGTCTCCGGCACCGCTCGGCGCAGCCCGCTCCAGACTGCGGCCGCGAGGACTGCTGCAACGACGATGCCCAGTGCCGGCCACGCGACAGTCAGCCCGGGTGTACCGACCGAGAGCGCCCAGCCCACAGCGATGGCGGCGAGAACGCTTCCCACGAGCGCAACGACGCCCGGCACGGAGGGAGGTCGCCAGCTGTCAGTGGGGAGGTCGGCCACTGCTGTGATAGTCCAAACCGCACCGGCAACGGTAGCGACGGAGAGATATACCGTGGGCGAGCCGAAAAACGGTCGCAGAACGAGGGGAACGGCCTCCCTTTGATAGAGCACGTACAGACTCGACCCCAGCACCATCCATGGTGCGAACGCGACGACCACCCGGTCGGTCACTCGTGGACCGACCCGGCGCAGCGAGACGGCGACGGCGACGAACGCGACCGCGAGGACGAGGAGATAGCCGACCGGCGGGAGCGTCGAGCCGGCGGGTAGCAACTGCGCGGGCACCTGCATATCCGACGGCCGGCCGGGCCGGGCGAAAGCGTTCCGGTCGTCCGGGGGCGGATTTATCCGCCGTGCGCCCCCGTCGATGGCATGGACCGCGCCGCCTTTGCCGCGAGCATCGACCACACCGTGCTGGGTCCCGAAACGGCACCCGAAGACGTCGAACGGGTGCTCGACGAAGCCGCCGAGTACGGGATGAACGCCTGCATTCCGCCGTGTTATCTCGACAGCGCCGACGAAAGCGACGTGACCGTCGCCACCGTCATCGGCTTCCCGCACGGCCAGCACGCCCCAGCAGTCAAACGCGAGGAGGCGGTCGTCGCGTGGGAAGCCGGGGCCGACGAACTCGACGTCGTCATCAACGTCGGACGACTCCGCGCGGGCGAGACCGAACGAGTCACCGAGGAACTCGCCGACGTGGTGGCGGCCGTCCCGGTCCCAGTAAAGATCATCATCGAGGCTCCGCTGTTGAACGACGCGAAGAAGCGCCGTGTCTGTGAGTGTGCGGTCGATGCCGACGCCGATTTCGTGAAGACCGCCACCGGCTTCGAGGGCGGTGCGACCGTCGAGGACGTCTCGCTCATGAGCGAGTTCCTTCCCGTGAAGGCAAGCGGCGGCATCGGGAGCTACGAGACGGCAGAAGAGATGTTCGCGGCAGGAGCCGAACGCATCGGTGCGTCGAGCGGCGTCGCACTCGTCGAAGGGTTCGACGCCACCAACGCCTGATTAGCGCTCCAGGGCGCGGACGACGCCGGTGACGACGAGCCACGGAGCGACCACGAGCGAGCCGAAGCTAACCATCGACGCGGCGAACAGCCACGCCACCGCGGGCAACGACACGGCGAACCAGAGGGCCGCGAACCCGAGCGTCAAGAATACGAGTACCGCCGCCGCGAGCGTCGCGGCGCGTTCGGCCGTTCGTCCCCGTCGTGCGCGCGCACCGGCACGTCCGTTCCTGTGCAGTACCCTCCGCCCGGCGTCAGCAGCACTGTCGTAGTTCATTCCCGTTTCTCAGTAGGCACCCCACCACGATAAGTGTTAGCTGAAATTCATTTCTGTAACGCCGGCAACCGAAATCCGATTCAGTAACCAATCGGGAACGTGCGAACCGTTCACTCCCGTGTCGCGTCAAGCACGCTCGCGTCGCCGTCGATGGTAAGGCTGAGCGTTGCGTCGTCGAGCGGAATCCGCAGTTCGACTCGCCACGGGTCGGTGCTTTCGACCGTGAGAAAGTCCTCGCTCCAGAGGAACGGCAGGTCCCACGAGGGCGTCTTCGAGACGTCGATGCCGTGGTCGTAGAGGAAGGCGACCACGGCCGGATGGTTCTGGAAGGTCTCACCCACCGTGGTCGTCATGTCGGCGCTACAGCGCTCGCAGGTGTGGACGACCTGCACTTCGGGGTTCGCCGGCGACTCGCCCGTGCGGAGTTCGGTCGTCCGGCGACCGAAACACCACGTGCAGAGACCGTCGACGGAGAGGGCGGTCTGTGAGCGCATCCACCCATCGTAGATCGAGAGCAGTTCCTCGCGGCTCCGGCCGGCGTGCGTG
>CAZJHA010000029.1:0-11073 GCA_964545755.1 uncultured Halobacteriales archaeon
CCCACCGCGTGTTCTGTGACTGCGGCGACGAACTCCGCTCGGACTGGGGATTCTGCCCGAGCTGTGGCCGACGCACCCCGGCGGCCGACGTCCTCGATGGAACGTAAACGGCGCATCGAGGTCGTATACGGCCTTTTCGTCGCTGTTCGACTCGTGTCTTACGACAGCCGGTAGTTTTATTACACCTGCCGTAATTGCATACTTTGCGTAAGACGACCGTCTTACAGACGCCACGGCCGGGAACAACAACGCTCCCGGCGTGTGGTTTCGGCGTGTAAGACGCGGTCGTCACAAAGGAGAAACAATGGAGCGTGTGACACTGCGAATCCCAAAACAGCAGATCGAGGAGGTCGAACGAATGGTCGAACTCGGGGAGTATCCGAATCGCAGCGAGGCGATTCGGGCGGCCGTTAGGGAGATGGTCGCCGAGGAAGGTCGGGAGGAGCGAGCGACCAAACGGCCGTTTGCGAGGGCCTGAGATGCAGGACATCGTTGAGTCGGCGCTCGAAAACGCCGAGCTGGAGAAACAGCGCCGTGACGAGACGGAGTTGGAGGAGTTCGGCGACCCGCGCATCGTGGTCGTCGGCTGTGGCGGCGCGGGCAACAACACCGTCAACAGGCTGTACAACATGGGTGTCGACGGTGCCGAAACCATCGCCATCAACACCGACAAACAGCATCTCCAGATGATAGAGGCCGACACGCGCGTACTCGTCGGGAAGTCCCTCACCCAAGGGTTGGGTGCTGGTGGCGACCCGGAGATGGGCGAGCGCGCGACCGAGATGGCCCAAGGCACCATCAAAGAAGTCCTCTCGGGGGCCGACCTCGTGTTCGTCACCGCGGGGATGGGTGGCGGGACGGGGACGGGGGCTGCTCCTGTGGTCTCGAAGATCGCCAGCGACGAGGGGGCCATCGTCGTCGGGATGGTCTCGACCCCGTTCAACGTCGAGCGCGCGAGGACTGTGAAGGCCGAGGAGGGTCTCGAAGAGCTCCGCAGCGAGGCCGACTCCATCATCGTGCTCGACAACAACCGCCTGCTCGATTACGTGCCGAACCTCCCCATCGGGAAGGCCTTCTCGGTGATGGACCAGATCATCGCCGAGACGGTCAAGGGCATCTCCGAGACCATCACTCAGCCCTCGCTCATCAACCTCGACTACGCCGACATGACCTCCATCATGAACCAAGGCGGGGTGGCGGTGATGCTCGTGGGCGAGACTCAAGACAAGAACAAGACCGAGGAGGTCGTCAAGGACGCGATGAGCCACCCGCTCCTCGATGTCGATTATCGCGGCGCGTCCGGTGGATTGGTCCACATCACTGGTGGCCCCGACCTCACCCTGAAGGAGGCGGAATCAATCGCCGAGCGCGTCACCGACCGGCTCGACCCGAGCGCGAACGTCATCTGGGGGTCGCGCATCCGCGAGGAGTACAAGGGCAAGGTCCGCGTGATGGCCATCATGACCGGCGTCCAGAGTGCACAGGTGCTCGGTCCCGACGCCCAACAGCAGGCCGACCGCTCGCGCGCGGCCCTCGACGAGGAGTTCGAAATGACGGCCCAGAGCGATGGCGGCCGCAACGAACGCGAACAGCAAAACGGTCTCGACGTCATCCGCTAGGTTCCCCGGCCCTCCAATCACGCCAAGAGAACCACCGAACGGACGGAAAACGAACAGATATTTTTTCTGCTCGGTGATCTCACCGTGCAGCACAGCGATTTTGCCGAAACGTTCTCGATAAAATAACCCGACAGCTCCGCACGCGCTCGCGTGTAGTACACGTCGTCAGGTCGCATGCACCGCTTCGGTAAGCTGGCACGTCCGGCAGACCTCGCGCGTGGTGGCGTTGCCACAGCGCTCGCACTCGCTCAGACTCTCACCGTTCTCGCCGTAGGCGCTGGCGGCCAGTTTCGCCAGTTCCTCGTAGCCGGCCATGATGGAGTGGCGCGTGCCGGGGTGGCGTTCTTCCATGTCGAGGAGGAGCTCCTGAATCTCGCCGCGGTAGGCCTCCGTGGAGTGGGGGCACTCGGCCATGTGAACAGGAAGGTCGGCGAGGTGGGCATAGAGGGCGACCTCCTTTTCCGGGACGTCCCGAAGCGGTTTCGCGCGCGGGACGAACTCGGTCGTCTGGGAGCGTTCGTCGAACGGCCCGAGGCTCGCGTCGAAGTGTTTGGCCATCTGGGCGATGTCGCCCTCGAAGAAGTTCATCAGCGCGGTCTGGGCCTCGTCGTCCAAGTTGTGGCCCGTCAGGAGTTTGTCAGCGTCGAACTCGTGGGCATAGTCGGCGAGCAGGTCCCGCCGAAAGACGCCGCAGTATGCACACGCAGCCATCCCCTCGGGGTCCGTCTCGACGACCTCGTCCATCTCCAAGTCGAACTCCTCGGTGTAGCTCACCACCTCGTGATGGATGTCCAGTTCGTCGGCGAGTTCGGTCGCGGCGTCCAGACTCTCGTCGCGGTAGCCTTCGATACCCTCGTGGATGGTGAGCGCGACCAGTTCGATGCGCGGGTCCTCGGCGAACGTCTTGGCGAGAATCGAGGTGAGCACGATGCTGTCCTTCCCTCCCGAGAGGCCGACGAGCCACGTCTCGGGGTTCTCGGGGGTCGCGTCGTCGCTGATGAGACCGTCCTGCCGTATCCGCCGGCGGACGCGCTTTTCGACCGACGCCCGGAGGTGGTACTCGCAGAGATGAGCCCCGGAGTAGGCCGCATGCAGTACCGCATCGCGGTCACACTTGGTGCAGGTCATGGCGCGAATTACGCGCCTCCACTTTTTTACTCGTCGGGTGTTCCTCGCGCGGCTTCGCCGCGCTGCGGACACCACTCTCTGCTCACGGACCGAAGGCCCGTTCGCACGGTCAGCGAGACCTTCGGTCTCGCTCGACTCGCAAAAACCTGGACTAAAAAGAGTCGTTCGCTCGGCCTGCGGCCTCGCTCACGGTGAACTGCGCTCGCTCCGCTCACGCGGATACTTCCACACCGCGACAGCCACACCCTCCCTAACCGATTCGCTCGCTTCCGTTGGTCGCGTCGCTCATCCCTCGCGCGTTCTCCGACCTCCGGCCGGATTCATCGCACGCCGTCCGCCATTCGTCAGCGGTGGCCCTCAAGTAGCCGTTCGACGTATTTGGCTATCACGTCGACCTCGATGTTCACTCCGTCGCCGGGCGTCATCTCGTTCATCGTCGTCAGCTCGTAGGTCGTCGGAATCACAGCCACCGAAAACGATTCCTCTTCGAGATTCGCCACGGTGAGGCTGATGCCGTCGACGGTTATCGACCCCTTCTCGACGACGTAGCGCGCAACGTCCTCGGGCAGCGAGAAGGTGAACTCCCAGTCTTCGCCGACCTGTTCAATACTGATGACTTCGGCGGTCGCATCGACGTGGCCCTGCACGAAGTGGCCATCGAGACGCCCGTCGGCGGCGAGGGCGCGTTCGAGATTGAGCGAATCGCCCCGTTCGGCCGCCGAAAGCGTCGTCCGGTCGAGGGTTTCGCTCGAACAGAACAGTTCGACGGTCTCCTCGACGCTCTCGACGGTCAGGCAGGTCCCATCGACGGCGATGGAGTCGCCATGCGCGAGACCCGCGAGGTCGGTATCGACGCGAATCCGCCGTCCGCCTGCCTCCTCGCGCACGTCCCGAATCTCGCCCGTGGTCTCGACGACGCCGGTGAACATGGTCGTCCTATCGTCCGTCGGGGGATGAGTGTGGCGCTCGCCGGCGTGCGAGAGCCACGCCGTTTATAGTGGGTGAGTCCGTGTTTGTGGTCAATGTCCACCGATTCGCCCGTGACCCGGCTGTTCGGCGGACCGGGCAGCGGCAAGACGACGGCGCTGCTCGACCGCGTCGAGGAGATCCTCGACCAGCCGGGCGTCACGGTTGAGGACGTCCTCGTGGTGTCGTACACCCGAGCGGCCGCCACCGAGATCAGGGAGCGACTCGCCGAACGCCTCGGCGTGAGTCCGCGCTCGCTCAAAGGGAACGTCTCGACGATGCACGCCAAGGCCTACGAGCTCCTGAACCTCTCCCGGGGCGACGTCGTCGGCGAGAGCGACAAGAAGGAGTTCTGTGAGTCCTACGGGCTCGAATTCGAGGACGAGTACGAGGGGTCGCGCCGCCGGAGTGCACGCTCGACCACCATCGGCAACAAGGTCATCGCCACGAGTCAGTGGCTCCAGCGCACCACCAAGGACGTGGCCGACTGGTACGACGTGCCCTTCCAGTGGAACGACGAGGAGGTACGCCTGCCGCCCGAGATCGACGACAACGCCCAGCAGGGCAACAAGTACACGCCGACGTGGCCCTCCAGTGACGACCGCATCGACGTGCCCGAGGCGATTCGGGCGTGGCGGGCACACAAGGGTGAAGCGGGCAAGGTCGGCTTCGCGGACATGCTCGAACGGGTCGTCCAGCGCTCGCTGCTTCCCAGCGTCGATTACTTGGTCATCGACGAGTTCCAGGACATCACCACCCTGCAATACTGTGTCTACGAGGAGTGGAAACCACACGTCGAGCGCGCGCTCATCGCCGGTGACGACGATCAGGTGGTGTATGCGTGGCAGGGTGCGGACCCACAGCTGCTCTTGGAGGAGGGCGGCGAGGACGTCATCCTCGACACCTCCTATCGGCTGCCATCGCGGGTTCTCAACGTGGTCAACCGGGAAATCCGTCACATCGAGGAACGTCAGGAAAAGAACCTCCGGCCCCGCACCGAGGGCGGCAGCGTCGAAGCCGTCGAGAGTCCCTCGATGCTCGACCTCGTGCGGAACGTCCGCTCCACAGTTGAAAGCGGCGACGAGACCGTGATGGTGCTATTTAGAGCGCGCTACCAGCTCTTCCAGTTCATGGACGAGTTCATCGGCGAGGGCATCCCCTTCCGCGCGCTCACCGACCAGCGGATGTGGACCGACCGGCTCGCGGACTACGTCCGCGCGGTCGAGAAATCCGCCGCCGGCGAGGCCATCACGGGACTCGAAGCCCGTCGCCTCGCCGACATGCTCGCCGATACGGCCTTCGGGACGAACAGCCGCGACGGGCTGTACGACGCACTCGACGAGCGCCAGGAGGAAGCCGGCGTCGAGGACATCGCCGACCTCGACATCGACCCCGAACTCATCAAAGACCATGCACCGTTCATGCCCGGACCGGCCGCGGCCGAGGACATGCTGCGGAAGACCTCGCAGTTCCAGAAGAAGTCGGTGAAGGCCTACTTCGCGGGCGAGTATCAGGATATCGACCGCGACCGCGTCCGGGTGGGCACCATCCACTCGGCGAAGGGCCGCGAGGCCGACCACGTCTTCGTCGCGACCGACCTCACCGAGAAGGTCGTCGAGCAGATGGCCGCCTCGGTCGACGACGGCGAGAGCGTGCCGGGTGGGGAGTTCACCAAGAACACCGACCCCGTTCCCCTCTTGACCGACAACGAGCGGCGCGTGTTCTACGTCGGCATGAGCCGCGCGCGCGAGCGACTCGTCCTCCTCGAAGACCTCGTGAGCGGTGCGCCGACGCTTCCAGTGGACGTGTTGCTCGACAACGAACCCAGCGGCGTCACGGTCGAGGACGTCCTCGCAGAGACCGAAGCGCCCGCCGCCGACTAGTTCTCGTCGTCGTTTTTGACGACCGCACCCACGGTTTTCTCGGCTGCGGCCGTCGGCACGTCGTCGGGGGTCGTGACGTACTGTTTCAGCCCGACCATCAGCACGGCGACGACACAGAGGGCGATTCCACTCATCGTTCGCCCCGAGACGACGAGATTGATTCCCAGTAGTGCGACCGGGAGCGCGAAGGCCAGCGTCACCACGAGTCCGAGCGTGTTGAGGATGCCCACGTTCGCTTTCAGTCAGGGCGTCACTTACCGGCTTCGTCCCCGGCCGAGGCACTCAGTCGGCCCGCGGTGACCAGCCACAGACCGAACACGCGCTCGCGTCCGTTCCGTGAAGTCCACCACAGTCCGGACACTGCTTCTTGTTGTAGCTCTCCTCCCATCCCGGCGATTCCGTCTCGTGACCACGCCCGGAGAGAAAGTCGTCGATGTCCGTCTCGTTCGATGCGGTCGCCATACGTGATACGGTATGGCACACCAGCCATATAGCTCTGGTGGATGCGACAGACTCCCACAGTAACCGAAATCCGCGTGCTATCGGCTCAGAGGTCGTACAGCGCGCCGTATTTCTCGTTTACGTGGTCGAGGAAGTAGTCGGCGGTGAACGCCTCGCCGGTGGCCTCCTCGATGAGGTCCGGCGTCGTGTAGCGTTTGCCGTGATGGTGGACGTTGGCCGTGAGCCAGTCGTGTAGCGGGTCGAACTCGCCCGCCTCGATACGACCATCGAGGTCGTCGATGTCGACTTCGGCGCTCGCGTACAGTTGGGCGGCGAGCACGCTGCCGAGCGAGTACGTCGGGAAATATCCAAAGGAGCCGTGCGACCAGTGGATGTCCTGCAAACATCCTTCAGCGTCGGTCTCGGGCCGAATCCCCAGATACTCCTCCATCCTGTCGTTCCAGACCTGTGGAACCTCCGCCACGTCGAGGTCGCCCTCGATGAGTTCGCGCTCGATCTCGAACCGGAGGACGATATGCATGTGGTAGGTCAACTCGTCCGCCTCGACCCGGATGAGGTTGTCGTCGTACACGCGATTGGCGGCCTCGTAGGCCTCCCGCGCGGTGACGTCGTCGAGTTCCGGGAAGCGCTCTTCGACTCGGGGCAGAAACAGCGACCAGAACGGCTCCGAACGGCCGACGTGGTTCTCCCAGAGTCTGGACTGGGATTCATGCACCGAGAGATCGCGATTCTCGCCAAGTGGCGTTCCGTACTCCTCGTCGGGCAGTCCCTGCGTATAGGTCGCGTGGCCGAACTCGTGGATGGTGCTCGTGAGCGCTCCCAACATGTCCTCCTCGTCGTAGCGCGTCGTGACGCGCGCGTCGAAGGTCGTGCCCATCGAGAAGGGATGGGGAGCGGTGTCGAGGCGACCGCGACTCCAGTCATATCCCAAGGTGTCGAGCGCGTCGCGCGTGAGCGCCTCCTGTGTGTCGGCGTCGAAACTCCCCTCGAAGGGACGGGCGAGTTCGACGTCGCTCTCGCCGACCGCATCGATGAGCGGGACGAGTTCCTCGCGCAGGCGTTCCAGAATCTCCTCGGCGGTGTCGAGACCGAGATACGGCTCGTAGTCCTCGAACAGGACTTCGTAGGCCGGGCGGTCGGGATCGATATGACGAGCGTACTCACGCTTGTGGTCGATGAGGTCCTCCAAAACCGGTGCGAACTTCGAGAAGTCGTCTTCGGCTTTGGCCTCCTTCCAGACCGGCAGCGCCTCGCTTGTCGTCTTCGAAATCTCCTCGACCAGTTCGGTGGGAACGCGCGTCGCGCGCTCGTACTGGCGGCGAATCTCGCGGACGACGGCAGCCTCCGATCCGTCGAGATCCGCGCTCTCGGCCGCGTCGAGCGCGTCGCCCATCTCCTCGTCGGTGAGGAGTTCGTGGCTCGTCGCCGATAGCGCCGAGAGCTGGGCCGAGCGCGCGGGCGTGCCGCCTTTGGGCATCATCACTTCCTGATCCCAGTTGAGGATTCCCGCCGCACCCTCGATGTTGCTGATGCGCTCGTAGCGCTCCGTAAGCTCCTCGTAGGCAGCGGTCTGGCTGGCGTCGGTTGCCATATATGAACCCCGAGTCGCCGGCCTATCAATTCTCGGCTCCCGACGCCGCGCCGCGATAGATATCATAACAGCGCTCCAGCACGTCGAGCGAAACGCTTTCGTCCTTCGTGTGTGCCTCGCCCGGTTCGGCAGGCCCACAGACCACGCAGGTCACCCCTGCCTCGGCGAGCCAGCCCGCATCCGTCGCGTGCGGTTTCGTTATCAACTTGGGAGCGCCGTCTTGGGCCGTATCGGCGGCCGAAAGCACCCGCTTGGCGAACGACTCGTCGTCGCAGGCCATCGGCGGGAGGTCCTGATTCACCTCCCACTCGACGCCCTCACGCTCGACCCGCGAGAGCGGCGCGCGCTCGCCCGGTACCGTGCGTTCGTCCACGGTAATCGAACAGGACTCGGGAATCACGTTCCACGCCGACCCGCCCTCGATCTCGGTGACGACGACGCTTCCATCGACATCCTCGCCGAATACCTCCGCCCTCGGCCCGTCCATCTCCCGGACCGCATCGACCGCCTCGCTTGCCCGGTAGATGGCGTTCTCGCCCGCTTCGGGTTCGCTCGCGTGCGCGGCGGTCCCGTGAGTGGTGATGGTGCTCGCCCGCCGGCCCTTGTGTGCGACGGCGACGTCGGTCACGCCGTCACTTCGCTCCGCTCGTGACGAGCCTTCGCTCGCGTTGCTCGCGAAGATACCTGCTGCGGAGTAGCCCGTCGAACCCTCGCCGACGACGGCGTAGTCGGGCGCGAAGCCGTTTTGGATGGCGTGGCGCGCGCCCTCGCCACCGATTTCCTCGCCGACGAAACTGGCGAAGACGAGGTTTTCGGACTGCGCATCCCGGAAGGCACACATCGCGGCCGCGACCGCGCCCTTCATGTCCGCCGCGCCGCGCCCGTAGAGTCGCCCGTCGCGCTCTTCGAGGACGTACGCTCCGTCCTCGACCTGCGAGTCGTCCGGCGGCACCACGTCGTGGTGGCCGACGAGCGCGAGCGACTGGCCGGTTTCCGCGTTCCCGTACCGGGCGATGACGTTGCCAACTTCATCCCGAGTGACGTCGGCATCGGTCTCGCGGCGAAGCCACTCCTCGATGAAATCGCCCGCCTCTGTCTCGTCGTCGTGGCTCGGAATCGAAACGAGGTCATGGGTGAGGTCCCGGAGGTCGGACATGGCGGTCGGTCGGGCAGCGGCGCATAAGCGCTTTCGCCCGCGCTTGAACATCCTTATGCCGCTCGCCAGCCTTGTTCACCTATGACTATCGTCCCGGACACGAGCGCCGTCATCGACGGACGGGTGTCCGAACGAGCTGAAAGCGGCGCGCTTGAGGGGGAAACAGTCGCGATCCCCGAGGCGGTCGTTGCCGAACTCGAAGCGCAGGCCAACGACGGCCGCGAGACCGGCTGGGAGGGTCTCGACGAACTCCAGCGGCTCACGGACCTCGCCGACAACGGGGAGATCGAGGTGGAATACATCGGCCGACGGCCCGAGGCGAGCGAACGCCACAGCGCCGGCGAGGGAAGCGTCGATGCACTCATCCGCGACCTCGCGGCCGAGCACGAGGCGACGCTACTCACGAGCGACGACGTTCAGAGCGAAGTCGCCCGTGCCACCGGTCTCGCCGTCGAGTACGTCGAACCCGAACTTCGGGACGTCGGGGCGCTGGCCATCGAGGACTTTTTCGACGCGGAGACGATGAGCGTCCATCTCAAGACGGGCGTTCCGCCGATGGCAAAGCGCGGAACGGTTGGGGAAATGCAGTTTGCGGAAATCGGCGACGACCCGCTCACCGAGGCCGACCTGCGCGAGTGGATAGACGAGATCGAGAGCGCAACCCGAGCATCGAGCGATGGCTTCGTCGAACTCCAGGGCGAGGGAATGACCATCGTCCAGTTCGGCGAGTACCGCATCGCGCTCGCCCGACCACCGTTTGCCGACGGACTGGAAATCACGGCGGTCAGGCCAATCGCCGAGACCGAACTCGACGATTACGACTACGCCGAGGACCTCCGTGAGCGCCTGCTCGACCATCAGCGGGGTGTGCTCATCGCGGGCGCGCCCGGCGCGGGCAAATCCACGCTTGCCGGAGCTGTCGCCGAGTTCCTCGCCGATGCGGGATTTTCGGTGAAGACGATGGAGAAACCCCGCGACCTGCAAGTCGGACCCGACATCACCCAGTACACCGAACTCGACGGGCAGATGGCAAACACCGCGGACTCGCTGTTGATGGTCCGGCCCGACTACACCATCTACGACGAGGTCAGGAAGACCGAGGACTTCTCGGTGTTCTCGGACATGCGCCTCGCCGGTGTGGGGATGGTCGGGGTCGTCCACGCGACGCGGGCCATCGACGCCCTTGGAAGATTGGTGGGTCGCGTCGAGTTGGGCATGATTCCGCAAGTGGTCGATACGGTGGTGTTCGTCGAGGCCGGCGAGATCGCCACCGTGTACGACGTTCAGACCGAGGTCAAAGTCCCCGAGGGGCTGATGGAGGAGGACCTCGCGCGGCCCGTCATCCAGGTCCGTGACTTCGAGACCGGCCGACCCGAGTACGAGATCTACAGTTTCAACCGGCAGGTCGTCACCGTGCCGGTTGGCGTCGCCGAGAGCGACGATAGCGGCGTCGACCGCATTGCAAAGCAGGAGATCGAGCGCGAGATTCGCTCGGTCGCGCGCGGGAGCTGCGAGGTCGACCTCAAGAACCAGAACACTGCCGTCGTCTACGTCGAGGACGCCGACATATCGACGGTCATCGGCAAGGGTGGCGGGCGCATCACCGACATCGAGAACAGGCTGGGTATCGACATCGACGTGCGGACCTTCGACGAGCGGCCCGGCGGGCGCTCGGGCGGTGCTGGCGGCAGCGGTGGCGGTGCAACCGGTGGGGGCGGAGGGAGTGCGAGCGGTGACATCGTCACACCGGAAATCACCAGCCGGCACGTCGTCATTCCGATGGAGGGCCACGCGGGCGAGACGGTCGAAGTGCAGGCAGACGGCGAGTATCTCTTCACGGCGACGGTCTCGCGGGGCGGCGAGGTGCAGGTCTCGCGCGGCAGCGCCATCGCCGAGGAGTTGGAGCAGGCAATCGACCGCGGCCAACAGGTCACGGTCGCGCCGTCGTAGGCAACCACAGCCAGCTGGCTTTCGTGTGTTGTGCCGCCAGCGGCGGCCGTGCGGTCGTGGTGCGGGCCTTGGTGGATGAAGGGCAACGAGCGGAGCGAGTGAGGACTTCGGTGGAGGCAGTGCTGTGCGGTTGCGGAGCGGAAAGCGTCAGCATCCGCGCGAGTGGAACGAGCGCGGTTCACTGCTCGCGCGGTTTGCGAGCAGGTGTTTTTCGTCCGGGTTTTTGCAAGTGGGGGTCAAGCGAGCGTAGCGAGCGCGACCCCCCGAAGTAAAAAAAAAGTGGTCAGGTCCGCCAGTAGGCTGGGGTGAGGAGGACGA
>CAZJHA010000029.1:11083-15639 GCA_964545755.1 uncultured Halobacteriales archaeon
TTGCGAGCTGGTGTTTTTCGTCGGGGTTTTTGCACGTGGGGTCGGCGGACCGGGTTGGGGGGACCGCCTGCTGGTGGGACGCTCCGCGTCCCACGCTGGTCAAGCGAACGTAGCGAGCGCGACCCCCCCGCAGTGAGAAAGTGGTCAGGTGCGCCAGTAGGCTGGGGTGAAGAGGACGAGGACGGGTAGGATTTCGAGGCGGCCGATCCACATCAGGAAGGTCATGAGCAGTTTCGAGCTGGCCGGGAAGTCGAGGTAGTTGTTCATCGGGCCGACGGTACCGAAGCCCGGTCCCACATTGCCGAGAGTGGCGGCGACGGCGCTCATCGCCTCGAAGGCGGGGATCCGATGGCCGACGCGCCACGCGTCTGCGACGATGAGGAGGGTAGCGACGAAGAAGAAGACGATGTACAGTAGCGTGAACGCGTAGATGCCCCGGATGGCGCGCTCGTCGATGACGTGGCCACCGAGGCGCACGGGTGAGACGGCCTCGGGGTGCACAGTAGTGAAGAGTTCGCGCCGGAGGGATTTGACGATGACCACCCAGCGGACGATCTTTATCGCGCCGCCGGTCGAGCCGGCCGAACCGCCGATGAACATGCCGAACAGGAGGAGGTATTGGGCGGGCGCGCTCCACGTGTTGAAGTCCATGTTCGCGTAGCCGGTGGTGGTGATGACCGAGATGACGTTGAACAGTCCGTGACGGATCGAATCCTCGGCCTCGCCGATTATCGGCGGCACTTCCGTCGGAACGGTCTCGATGCCCGTCCCCACAAAGAGCAGTCCCGCGACGAGTGCCGTGAGGACGCCGATGACCCCGACGTACGAGCGGAACTCGGTGTCGACGGTCAGCTCCCGCGGGTCGCCGCTCAGGACGTGCCAGAACAGCGCGAAGTTGGTGCCGGCGGCGACCATGAACGGGATGATGACCCACTGCACCGCCGCGGAGAACGCCTCAATCGACCGGGCTTCGGGCGAGAATCCCCCGGTCGGCATCGTCGTGAGCGGATGGGCGATGGCGTTGTACAGTCCCATGTTCGGGGCGAGGCCGGCGAGATGCAGCCCGTAGAGCAAGAGCATCTCCAGGAGGGTGAAGCCGAGGTAGGCGAGCCAGAGCACGCGCGCGGTCTCGGCGATGCGTGGCGTGAGCTTCTCGATGCCCGGGCCGGGTGCTTCGGCGTCCATCAGCTGTGCGCCACCGACCGAGAGTTCGGGGAGGATGGCCACGGCAAGCACGACGATACCCATGCCGCCGAGCCACTGGGTGAGCTGTCGCCACAGGAGCAGGGCGTGTGAATGCTGGTCGAAGGATATCTCACCCATTACGGTCGCCCCGGTGGTGGTGAACCCGCTCATCGCCTCGAAGACGGCGTTGACGGGGTGGCCGAGCGTCGACGCGGTGCCAAAGCCCGCCAACAGGTACGGAATCGCCCCCACGAGGGCGACGACGAGCCACGTGAGCGCGACCATCAGGAATCCCTCGCGCGTGCCGAGGTCGGGGTCCGGTTCGACGCGTTCGAGCGCCACCCCGACGACCACAGTAATGACGAACGCGACGGCGAACGTCAGCACGTCCCGCCCGTAGAACAGCGCCACCGCGAGCGGGACGAGCAGCGTCGCCGAGAGGTACTTCACTACCGTGCCGACGAGACCGACGCTCGTCCGCCAATTGACGCGCAGCCGTCCCATCGACCACAGTGAAGCCACGTTCGGGTTGGCGACTGTCGCCCGGATTAGTCCATCGCTCTACGACCGCCAGAACGCACTCGTAAAGAGCACGAGCACGGGCACGATTTCGATACGCCCGACCCACATCAAGACCGTCATAACGAGTTTCGTCGAGGCGGGAAAGCCCGCGTAACTGCCGTAGGGGCCGGCGAAGCCGAAGGCCGGGCCGATGTTGAGGAAGGTAGAAGCCGCCGCGCCCATCGCCTCGAACTCGCTGAGGTCGAGACCGGCTCGTGCGGCGTCGACGACGACCAACACCGTCAGCAGCGAGAAAATCACGATGCTCACGAGCGTATAGGTGTAGATATCGCGGATGGTGCTCTCGTCGACCGGCGATCCCGTGAGGCGCACCGGACGAATCGCCTCGGGATGGATGGCCGTGAAGAGGTCGCGCCGAAAGGCCTTCAGGACGACCAGCCAGCGCACGGTCTTGATGGAACAGGTGGTCGAGCCGGCCATCCCGCCGACGAACATGCCGACGAAGAGGAGGTGCCGGGAGAGCACCGACCACGCGTCGAAATCGACCGTCGCGTAGCCCGTCGTCGTGAATATCGAGACCACCTGAAAGAGCGCGTGACGCAGCGTCGCCTCCACGGTTACAAACCGGCCGTTGAGGGCGAGCGACGCGGCGACGAGCGCGGTCGCGCCGAGGACGACGGTGAGGTAGAAGCGAAACTCCTCGCTTTTGCGCAGTCGGCTCGGGTCGCCCTGCAACAGATAGTAGAGCAACACGAAGTTGGTCGCGCCGACGAACATAAATGGGATGACCGCCCACTGGACCGCCGGCGAGAACGCGCCAATGCTCGCGGCCCTCGGGGAAAAGCCCGCCGTCGAGACCGCGGTGAACGCGTGAGCAACCGCGTCGTAGAGCGTCATCGCCGGCGCGACGCCAGCGAGATGCAGCGCGAACAGGACGACCACCATCAGCCCCGTGAGGCCGGCGTAGATGCCACCGAGTAGACGAGCTGTACTGGCGATTTTGGGCGTGAGCTTGGTGACGTCCTGCGTCTGTGTTTCGGTCTCCATCAGCTGTGCGCCGCTGACCGCAAGCTCCGAGAGCAGCCCGACGGCGAGCACCAGCACCCCGAGCCCGCCGAGCCACTGGAGGACGCTCCGCCAGAGCAGTATCGACCGCGAATGTACACCGAAATCGGCGATGACGGTCGCGCCAGTAGTAGTAATACCGCTCATCGACTCGAAGAGGGCGTTCACGGGAGTGGCGAGCGTGCCTGCACCGGCGAGAACGAACGGAACGGCCCCGACGAGCGCGACCGCGAGCCATGCGAGCGCCACCAAGAGGAACGCCTCGCGCGGGCCGGGCATCGAGCGCTCGAAGCGCTTCAGGCCGGTGCCGACCGCCAGCGAGAGCACCATCGGGGTGGCGAACGGGAGGAGTGGGTCGCCGTAGACGGATGCAACGCCGACGAGTGCGGCAAGCGGGACGGACAGCGCTTGGAGAACGGTGCCGAGGAGGCTCGCGCTCGTGCGGACGTCGACCCGAATCGCCATCAGATGCGGCTCGCCACCGCGTCGACGTCGCTGGTTTCGGCGAAGACGACGACGTGGTCGCCGACTTCGACCACCGTATCGCCCCGCGGCGTGATGAACTCGCCGTCGCGCGTTATCGCGCCGATGGTCACGCGCGCGGGGAGGTCGACGGCGGCGTCGCTGATGGGGCGGCCGGCGAGGGCGCTGTCGTCGCCGATTTCGATTTCGAGCACCTCCGCGCGGTCGTGGTCGATGATGGCGATGTTTTCCATGTGACCATCGAGGGTGAAGCGGATTATCTCCTCGGCGGTCGCATCGCGCGGATTGATGGCCGCACCGACGCCGACCGCCTCGAAGAGGTCGGTGTATTCGGCGCTCTCGACCACTGCTACCGTTCGGGCGACGCCGACGCGGGTGGCGAGCAGCGAGGCCAGCAGGTTCTTCTCGTCGGAGTCGAGCGCGGCGATGGCCACGTCCGCGTCGCCGACGTGTTCGCGGGCGAGGAACTCCCGGTCGGTGGCGTCGCTCGACATGACGGTAGTACGGGGAAGGGCCTCGGCGAGTTCGCGGGCGCGCGCCTCGTCGCGCTCGATGAGTCGCGGGTGCAGCCCCCGGTCTTCGAGCAGGTGGGCCGTCTGAACGGCGATCTCGCTCCCGCCGATGATGACGACGTCCTGTCCGTCGCTGTCGCGGTCGGGCGCGAGGTCGGCGGCGAACGCGCGCGTGCTCTCGGGACTACCGATGACGATTATCTCGTCGCCGGCTTCGAGTCTCGTCTCGCCTTCCGGGATGAGGACACCCTCCTCGCGGAGGATGGCCGCGAGGGTGAGTTTGCTGAAGTGGTCGGCCTCGGCGACCGTCCGGCCCGCGATGGGGCTGTCGTCGGGGATACAGAACTCCGCCAGCAGGACACCTCCTTCGGCGAAGATATCGACGTTCTGGGCGGCCGGCAGCCCGATGATGCGGGCGACGGTCTCGGCGGCCAACAGGTTCGTCGACACCATGAAGTCGACGCCGAACGCGCCGCCGGATTCCTCCCACGTCTGGAGGTAGTTCGTCGACTTGACGCGGGCGATGGTGAACGCGTCGCTCGCGGTCTTGGCCGTCGCGCAGGTGACGATGTTCGTCTCGTCGTCGTCGGTGCTCGCGATGAGCATGTCGGCCGTCTCGATGTTCGCCTCCCGCAGCGTCGAAAGCGACGTGCCGTTGCCCTCGATGGCGAGCACGTCCAGCGAGTAGGTGAGCGACTCGACGCGGCCATCGTCGGTGTCGACCACGACGACCTCGTGGTCGTCGGCGAGGCTCTCGGCAATCGAGGAGCCGACCTGTCCAGCCCCGAC